>JBATTL010000111.1:0-4531 GCA_049670525.1 Thiohalocapsa sp.
GGCCGGCGTCGGCCGTGAGCACCGGGCCGCGATTGGTCATTGCCGACTGGGCGATGTGCCGGCTGTAGAAGGAATCTCCGGTGGATATGCCGCGACGGCTGCGCAGCGCCCGCGGCATCAGTTCGCCGTCTGCCGGGTCCAGTACCAGCACAGCGGCTCGATCCACCGCCATGTAGTGGAACAGCAACTCCAGCGCCCGATCGAGCAGCCGGTCCAGTTCCGCCGGTGCCGACAGCTGCTTGCTGATCTCAAGCAGAATTCGAAGTTTGGCGAGCGGTCGGTCACTCGCGGTCTTTTCGCGCAGCAATATCAGGGAGCGCGTGGCTTCAGCCTCCGCACTGGATGGCTCGGCGAGACGCGTCTGTGACGCGACAGGCGCCGGACTGATACCCTCGGCACCGGCTGCTATGGCCCCGTGAATTCGGCTTGGCTGGGGCTCCGGATCGGCGAGCGTAAGCAGGAAACGGCGGTCGCCAAGGCGCAGCTCGTCCCCGTCGGCGAGCTCGACCAGCTTGATGTCGAGGTTATTGACGTAACTGCGATTGCTGCTGTTCAGGTCCTTCAGGTACGCACGGCCGTGCGCCAGAACCAGCTCGGCATGGTGACGTGAGACACTGTTGTGTTTGACGACGATGCTGTTGTCGTCGGCCCTGCCTAGCGTGTTGACTCCACTGTAAAGCGAATGGCGGCGTTCGGCAGGTCCGCCCGGATCCAAGATCAGCACTGCCATTGCTCGTCCCCGCAATCAGTCGGCACCAATACCGCTGCGCCAAGTCTCCGGTTGGTCTGCGTGATAAATGGTAGAAGTCCAGCGGTCCTAGGACGACACAGCGTGAATCCTAGACGAGTCCTGGGAGGCCGACAAGCAGGACCGATGCCCCGATCGGCTTACGAGGCGACAGTCTGGACATCCACTTCGCGGGTTGCGCCGACGGTTCGCAACCCGGCTGGGCTCGAGACACCAGCCGGCGCTCCTCTGAACTGCCGTCAATGCCCGCACCGCCTATGCTGGAGTCGACGCGTGCACGACTGCCCGAACGCTAAGTTCGGAAGTTGGCCGGCTACTGCCGTTCGCCGGCAGACCGCAGGGCGTTCCTTTGATCTCCATCTGCCGAGGCTGGGTCGCGTGATCGTGACTGCCCGCAAGCGGCCCAAATGTCGAGCTGCAGATAAGGACTGTTGTCACCTGTTGCTCCACCAAGCGCTACTCGCCTGGCCGAACTTAGGCGATTTCTGTCAACTTTCATACCCGCTGACTTGTCTTAACGCCCGCCTTCTGTGTCGGACCGACGCGCGCATAGCCCGCTATGCGCGCGCCGGCCCTCCTTGAAGGCAAACGTCAATCCTGCGTCATCTGGTACGAAAGTTTCCGGCAATCGCCTTAGCCCATGACGATGTCGAACCGCGCCGTCAGGAGCGTGGCGCGGTCACCGGATGGACGAAACGGGATGGTCACCGCCGCGACTTCCTCGGCGGACAACAGGCTGCGCAGGAAGTCTTCGCTGTTCTCGCGAGCACCTTCGACGTAGAGCTGCGTCACAAGCGGCTTTCGGCCCGGTGCCGTCACCGCAACATGGATATGTGGTGCACGGCCGGGATAGGGCACCGGCTTGATGGTGCGGAAACGGTAGCCGCCGTCGCTGCCAGTGCGCGTCTTGCCATAGCCCTGAAAGCCCGGGTCGCGCGGCCGGCCGGCCTCGTCGCCGCGATGGATGTAGCGACCGTTGGCGTCGCACTGCCAGATCTCCACCAGCGCGTCTTTGATGGGGGTGCCATCCAGGTCCAAGACGCGGCCGGTCAGGTCGGTGATCTCGCCCTGGGACGGGTCGCCGTCCATCAGGCGGGTCAGGTCGTTGTCCTGATCCAGCGGCATGCGGTCCGGATAGAACGGGCCGCGCATCTGTTGCGGCGTAGTGATGCGGGCCGCTATGACACCGGGCAGCGCAGCGGTGGTGAGCCCGGCGGCGGCCAGTAGCAGCCGCCGGCGTGCAGGAACAGTCGGTCGGTCATACATGTCGGGTTCATCCGGGTGCTTCGCGATCCTAAATAAGTGGGCGCAGCCACAGGCGATTTCAGCCCGTCGCGCGTTGGCGCCCTCTGCGGCGCGTGAGCCCGCACGGGACCGCGACAGCCAGGATCAACAGAGGCATCACGAACGCCCCGACCAAGCGCCACATGATGCCTGATCTCGGACAGCTGCTCGGCCGCGACGCCGAACTTGTATGCAAGCGTGGACCAGAGGTCGCCCCCGAGCGCTGCCCCGAGCAGGTTGGCCGCGAGGAACACTGGCCAGCGCAGGCTGCCTAGGGACGCTCCCCGAGACAGTTCGTCGCCTTCGTCCTCGACTTTCCGCTGAGTCTCAGACGCGGTCATTGGCACACAATATCGATCGTCTCTCCCTTGTCGTCACGCCTACGGAGCGCCTCAGACGACGTGACCGCCAGTTGGCAAGGACGTGCCTGAGAAGCTGGTTTTCCGGAGTTCAGGGAAGGTTCAGGAATCGGGCTGTTGCAGACGCACGACCTCGAATCCGAGGGCCCGGTAGTCGTTGATGAGCGCCGGCCCAGAGGCGGCAACATCGATGTAGGCGGGGAAGTCCTCCGGAACATGCCCGTCCCAGCTGGCATGAACGCCGCAGACATGCAGGCCGACCTGAGAGGCGACGAGGTCCTGCGCCTCGTCGTGAATCTCCGCCAGCGGTCCCTCCCTTTCAGCTGCCAGCAGCCCAAACTGTTCACGGCCGTGGGTGACCACCGTGATCGGCAGCTCCGGAAAACGCGCCCGGAGTCGTTCAGCCAGCTGCTGGATCAGAGGCAGCGCCCAAGTCAGGGCATCTTCATCCTCCTCGAGTATTTCAAAGACAACACCGGCGGGTTCTGATTTCTGGTCGAGCAGATGCTCGATCTGCGGTTGCCCCACAGCGGATCCAGGCATCAACAACATCACGAACAATATCGTGGTGAAATGGCGCATGGCAGCCTCGAGTGAGTTCGGAATCGAGCACCTCGATGTCGAAGTCGGGCCGGCTTCCGAAAATATCTATGCGGCTCCGCCCCGAGGGCATTGAGCTCGTCGATCTGTACCAGTCGTCAACGAGCGGACCTGCCGGACCGCCGTCTGGCACCCCGCCCGGCGCTTGCCGGTGGGCGGTGAAGTCTGTCGGCGCCGCGCTTCCGGGAGGAAGGTTGAGGCAACCAGGCGTCGTCGGGAAATGCGCTCATGCGGGCGAATCGCCGCACAAACGGATGCTTGAAGCACCGCGGTCTCCACGACCAAAGACTGCGACACCACTCGGAGCCCATCACGATATGCGACCTAGCACGCGACTGTTGTCGCTGCCCCTTCTTCTTTCCGGCGCAGCCCTGGCCGACACGCCGGCGCCTGGGACAGCCGAAGCTCTGCTCGCCCTGGCGAAGGCCAGCGTGCAGGACATCACCACCGATGAGCTGGCGGCCCTGATCAAGCAAGACCCAAAGGTTGCCGTCGTCGATATCCGCACGCGGCGCGAGGCTGTGCGGCTGTGCGGCTGGGCGGCTGGGCGGCAGCATCGATGCATCGCGGCACCTGGACATTCCCCGTGGCTGGCTGGGGTTCCACATCGAGACATCAGTGCCAGGGTGCGATACCCCCGTCGTCGTCTACTGCGGCACCAACCAACGCAGTCCCCTGGCCGCGGCGACCCTTAAGTCGTAGTGCAGACACTTGCCGCTGACCGACTTGAAGAACGTCTTGCCGCTCGCCTTGTCGTGCCAGAGCCGATAGGAGGAACAGGTCTCCGTGGCCGAGAAGATGTGCACCAGAACGGGATGATCGCCGCGCTCGGCGAGGATCTGCTGGACCCGATCCTCCTTGCGGAATGCCTTGAGCTTCCGGATGAACTCGATCTCGATGCCGGCCTCGGCGGCCAGTCGCTCGGCGTTGGCGCGGATCTCATCACGCAGCGGCTCGGCCCAGCGCCGGTAGTCGGACAGGCGGACGTCGCGCGCACCGAGGTAGGCCGCCATCGCCTTGGGGTAGCAGATGTCTGGCTAGGTGCCGGTGATCACGACCCGATCGAAGCACGACAGAGTAGCTCCCAGTACGAGCGACCGCTTTGGATAAACTGCGGCAGTTTTGGTGAACGGCGACATGCGCCATTTTTGGCGCCGAAGCAAGCACTAGATGAAGCGTGCAATCGAGCAATTCCCGAATCGCGCGGGATTCGGCGCCCCACCCTCCCCATCCTTACGGCTCGGCGACCTCGACCAGAACCTGATTGCGCCGCAAGAACGGCAGCGAGAAAGGAGCGTTGTAGCGTGCATAGATCGGTCCGCCGATCGGCGTCAGGCCACGCGTCGCGCACGGCCTGGCTCAGCCGCGCTTCATGGGTGCGATAGCGCGACTCGCCTCAGCCGCGGGAGTATCGCAACGCGGCCATGACTCGACCGGGTTCCTCACGCAGCCTGACCCGCGCATCGCTCGGTCGCGGCACCGTGTCGAGGGTTAAGCGCGCCGGCACCACGAAGCTGACCACGAAGGTGTTGGTCTGCCC
>JBATTL010000112.1:0-2022 GCA_049670525.1 Thiohalocapsa sp.
GGAAACCGGTCTTGCAAGACCGGCCAGCCTTCCGGGACGGGGACGAAACAATGATCGATAAGTTCCGGCATCTCATCCAAGCCATAGCGACGTGTGCGGATGAGGTGACGGCGCCTCAAGACCGTCGGGCTTTTGCGGGCTTGTGCATGCCGTTGCCAGACATCCATTACCTCCGCTGACACGGCCACGATATCGGATTGAACCTGAGCGAATTCACGCAGCACAGGGTCTGAGGCGAGTGCTGACGCGTCGACTTGAGACGCGGGTAACGGCAGGTTCGGCAACATCCCTTCCGAATCCGGCTGACGGGTGAGCGTGACTAGTGGAGCGGCGAGCGGGAGCCGAATGCCTCCAGTGCTCTGGGCGCCCGGACGTAGCCCCGGATCGCATCGCAGCCCCAGTTTCTCCAAGCTCAGGTCGTAGCCTTCGCACCAGAGACCGGACGCCAGTCGCCGCAGTTGCTGCATACCGGGGACACCGAGATCAACGGCGGCGACGGCGGCGACGGCGGCATGATCGCGCGTCTTGAGTGTGTCGTCGATAAAACCGACCAACCGGCCCATACCGAGCTGGACAAAGAAACGAAAGCCGTCGGCGTACAGTCGTTCAGTCAACTCCCGGAATCGGACGGGCCGAATCAGGTGGTCGATAAACAGCTGCGCGATCTTTACCGGATCTTGGGGGTAGGGCGACACGGTCGTCGCCGACCAGATCGGCAGCGCGGGAGCACGGAGTTCCACGTGTTCAAAGTTGCTCCAAAGTGGTGCGACATAGTCCTCAAACAACGGCGAGTGGAAACCGGATCGGAATGGCAAGACTTCCGTGAGCACGCCTCGAGCCCGCAAGCGCTGGACGGCTTCGCCGATACTGGCGTCGGCTCCGCAGAGGATGATCTGATGGGGGCAGTTGTCATGCGAGACCGCGATGCGTTCGAGTCCGGCGATGGCGTCGCGTGCCATCTCCACACCGCAGCCGGCGGCAGCGAACGCGACGCCGGGGAGCTCGACCTCCAGTGAAGGGACCATCTGCTCGATGAAGCGATCCGACTCTTCACCAGCACTGATGCCGGCGGCGATCATCGCCGTCCACTCACCGATGCTGTGGCCGCCGACCGCATCGGGCTTGACACCGATATCTTGCAATAGGTGCGTCAGCCAGCGGCCAACGGCAATAATGCCGGTGCTAACGCCGACAAGGTTGTCTCGTGCGTCGTGGAACGGTGGTAGTTCACAGTTGAAATGATCCGCGATGTCGTCGATGCGCGGATCAAACTGACCGTCCACGCCGGGATATAAGAAGGCGATGCGGCCTCCCCGCGTAATCGCTCCGTCTGGGGAATACCAGACGCCGTTGCGGCCCCGCCAAGCCTTACCCCGCTTGACTATCTTGAGCGCTAGCTCGACGCGCTCGGGAGTTGGGTTCTCCAATGCCAGCCGCTGGTGCCCGTTGGGCACACCTCCATGCCCCGCCGTCAACGCGCGAGTCAGGGACAGGGCGTCGTCGCCTGCAATCAGGCGGACATCAGGGAAGGGCGCGGTCGGGACAGGGCTTATGCGCGCCGGCGCCGGCGAATCCACAGCCTCCAATACGGCATGGGCATTAATGCCACCGAAACCAAACGCGTTGACCGCGGCGCGCAATGGTCGTTGGTTGGTTTCCCAGGGCTCGCTTTCGCCCAGGATGCGAAATCCGGTTTCGGCAAGCAACGGATGCGGTTCTTCGCAGTTCAGAGTCGGCGGCAGGAAACGATGGTGCATCGCCAACGCCGTCTTGATCAGTGACGCAGCCCCCGCTGCCGGCATCGCGTGCCCGATCATGGATTTCACGCTGCCCAAGACGGGACGCAGGGGCAACGAGTCGCCGAAGAACTGCCCGATGGTCGTCAACTCGACCCGATCCCCTTGCGGCGTACCCGTGCCATGGGCCTCCAACAAGCCGATGGTTGCCGAGTCCGCGGCCGCGGACTGCCAGGCTCGCTTCAATGCCAGCATCTGTCCTGCCGCACTGGGCTGCATCAAGCTG
>JBATTL010000113.1:0-11475 GCA_049670525.1 Thiohalocapsa sp.
GTGCATGACCGCGCTCGAAGCGCTTGATGATGCGCATCGGCGCGCCGCAGCAGGGACAAGGACGGGCATTGTCGGCCAAGCGATCCTTTGCGACCTCCTCCCCGGTGCTGACGGGCTCGGCAATGAGCGGGGACAGCGAGGCCGCAAGCAGCTCCCGCGCCCGCGCCGGCTTCGCGACCCGGGTGGCATTGGCCAGCAGGCCGTAGTGGCGGATGCGGTGGAAGCCATGCGGGAGGACGTGCAGCAGGAGGCGACGCATGAACTCCTCGACGGCCAAGGTCATCGGCTGGTAGCGGCAGCGGCCCTTGGCCCGATAGTGCTTGAACTGGAACGTGACGCCTTGCGCATCGACACCGATCAGGCGGCTGTTGGCGATGGCCACCCGGTGGGTATAGCGCGACAGATAGGCCAACACCGCCGCGGGACCAGCGAAGGGGCGCTTGGCGTAGACCACCCACTCGCGCTGGCGCAGCGGGCGCAGCCAGTCGGCGAAGGCCTGCGGGTCAGCCAGTGCGGCCTGTTCGCCGAAGTAGCCGAGCTTGCCGTCGCGCTGGGCGGCGCTGAGCTGCTCGCAGAACAACCGCCGGAACAGCCGTGAGAGCACCCGCACGGGGAGGAAGAAGCCGGGCCGACAAGCCACCCAGCGCTCTCATCGGGGCGCTTCAGGTGGCACGCTGGCTCTTTTCCGACGGACTGCCTGAGCAACAGGACTCCATTGCTACATTGACGCTGGACGGCCTGCGCTATCTCATCGACGAACTGAGCTATGATCGCGAGCGTAGTGAGAAAGAAGAGGCTGAAATCCTGTTGCGCTGGCGTTGCTCTCAGTTGGCGTTGGCAATGGCGGCAACTGGATACGACACGGATCAGACAATAGTTCGCTTGCGGCAATCAGTCCAAGATGATCCGCTCCCCGAAGTCCGTCATATTGAGACGGCTCCCTTGGCTCGTCTACAGGAGTGATAGCGCTCAGAATTCGGAATCAGCAAGTGCAGCTTGCCCAGATGACCGACTGTCCGGCTTGAGTTCTCTCAGGGGCCCTGCTACTAGGTTGCAAGGCCTCACGCAGCGTTGGCGGGCCACTCAACAGGCCGACCTTAGGGACATCGGTTTTCCGGTTCCAGCGTACCCCAGTTCGTGCCGCGTCTCTGACGAGAGACCGCTCTGAAGCTCACGCATGCGCATCGTCGAGCGCAGGCGAGGCAGTCCCACACTTGGCTGAGCGCCGGCCAGCGTTGGGGCTTTCCTTCCCATCGCCTGCGCTCGTTGTCATCCCGCTGGAGAGGCTCTGGCTGCTCGGATTGCTTGCAATCATGCTTGCAATCATGTCTGGTCTGGCTCAGCGTTTGTAACCTCCAGGCCAGCGCGACATAGGACTCCATGACCACGCTGTTCTCGATCATCGAATCACCCAGCCATCCGCGGCTGGACGCGCTCTACCAGCGTCTCGGCATCACGCAGGTGAAACTCAACTCGCAGCGCAAGGCGCTGCAGGCTCTTAAACGTACCGTGCCTGACTGGGTGGTGGCCGAGTTCTTCCACGGACTTGGTAACAACTACGCCGGCGTCAACCTCTGCAATCTGGATGTGTTCCTAGCCAGCCTGCGCAAGCAAGCTCCAGCCGCGCGCTTCATCGTGCTGGCGAGCAAAGAGCAGGCCTGCTTTGTGCCGCGACTCGCCGAGCGCTTTCCGATGCAGGCGATGCTGACGCTGCCGGCGAGCGAGGTCGAGGTCGAGGTGATTTTGCGCAACAGCCCGCAAGCAGCGCAAGCATCGCCCGCGCCAGGCTGAGCCGTTCGCTGTCGCGCAGCTTGAATGCCGACCGGCACTCAAGGTCAAATGCAAAGCCGGTTCGGCTGTGCCTGTCGGGCTCAGGGTGTCCACAGGCATGACTGAAGCCAAGGGGGCGGTAAGGCGAGTGACCCCAGGCCGAGCGGTGCGGCATCACCCAAGGGAAGGGACTGCCATGCACCAGTCCACTCAGCCGGCAGCGGGTAGGGCGGCGCCACTGCGGTGTCCGGTCTGAAGCCGAACCTCCCGTAATAGTCCGGATCGCCCAGAACGAGTACGTGGATCAGGCCGACAGCTTTGAGCCGATGCAGGCCCGCGTGGACAAGCGCGCTCCCCACGCCCTGTCGCCGAAACCCGGGCGCGACGCCGAGCGCGGTCCGAGCAGCGCGGCCTTGCCGGTTCTCCCGACGATGTCGCAGGGCGTGAAAAGCCCATGCCCGACCACAGTGGCGTCTAGGGTTGCAAGCAATGACAAGACGCCGCTCACCTCATGCAGCAGGCTGCGAACCAAAGGCAGCAGGTCCTCTTCAGGGAAGGCTTGCCGATAAAGCGACGCGAGGGCGGCCCAATCTTCGGGTCCGCTATTGCTGATGGAGATAGGGCTCGTCAGTGTGCACACCGGTGAGGACCCTCCAACAAGGCACCGAGATCGGGTTGCAGCAGCAGACGAGGCATGGATTGGCGAGTCCGGTTTCAGTGATGCGTGAGCGTCCGGCGACGGTGATTGTCGGGCCACAGGATCGAAGCGTGCCACCAGGCACTGATTCGTTCAGAGCAGCAACTCTGTCTCACGCCACTGATGGACCCCGGCGGCGATCAACGCGACCCCTAGGACCAGGCCGAGCAGAATCGCGGAACCGAAGGCGCCCATCGTAATGAGTAGGACGCCGAGCACGAGGTTTGCCCACAACCCGACCTTTCGCAGCAGCGGTGGGTTAACGACTCCGGCGTTACGCAGCGCGGTCAATCCGGTGAGACCGCCCAAAATGAGACCGCCGCCCAAAAGCACGGCCGCCAGCCATAGGGCCAGTTCCGGCCAGACCAGGACGACGACACCGGCGATCATTTGCGCCCAGGGGCCGAAGACGCTGACAGGCAAGCCTTGTTTGCGCACGTCAATGACGAACAGCAGGGAGACAATGCCGCTGGCCAGCATCACGCCGCCAAGGACCAACACCGCCAATTTACCGAAGAAGTAGGGGAGTGCAATCGCCGCCACCCCAAGCAGGATCGAGACGATCGCAAAGATTCTAGTCGAACCCACAATGTTGCTCCTTGTTGCACTGACGGACGCGCCTAATCTTCGCCCCGCGGCGGCGGGTCCGCCCAGTGGCTTTCCGTGTTTGCGGGGTCAGCTGAGTCTAATGCATCGCTCGATGGTATTCGACCGGGATTCCGTCGCCGCAGCCCGATGAGTCTAGTACTCCGTCAGGGGGATTTGATGCATCTCAGAGCGTCCCAGGTGCGCCAAGGCAGGGCGTAATGCGCAGGGAATAGCGGGCTCTTTTCTCAAGGATTGCAACGACGCATTGGCGTGTCTGGGACGCTCCCTGCGGGCAAGGCGGGAAGCGGCCATCTGCGGCGTTGCGCGAGCTCGACTATAGGGTGAGCTATTCCCTCGCTCGCGTGCCTTGCATCTGACTGCTTCTCGCTTTGCTGAGAGCGTCAAATCCCCCCTGGCGGAGTACTAGGTCATCCGGTGGCGGTTCCACATCCCGCCGCCGGCCTTGGGGTGCTGATCGATGCGCTGACCAACAACCCCATGGCCA
Organism: Thiohalocapsa sp.; assembly: GCA_049670525.1. GTDB lineage: Bacteria > Pseudomonadota > Gammaproteobacteria > Chromatiales > Chromatiaceae > Thiohalocapsa. Next base: position 3,561 of record JBATTL010000113.1, read on the forward strand.
TCTACGAGATGGGTCCGGGCGCGGCTGCCATCGAATACTTCGTCATCAACTGGATGCTTGGAGAGACCGGCAAGACGCCTTTGGCCTTCGTTGCCAACGCCTGCAGCACCGCGGTCGGCATTTACGATCACATCCGACCGCTGGGCGAGTTCTGCCGAGAACGAGGCATTTGGCTCCATGTCGATAGTGCTCACGGGGCCGCCGCGTTGCTGTTACCCGCCCGCCGCCATCTCTTGGATGGCGTGGAGTTGGCCGACTCCCTGACCTAGGATGCCCACAAGATGATGCGCACGTCCGGTGTCTGTGCTGCTCTGCTGGTGCGCGATTACCGCACCACGGATACAGCCTTCGACCAGGATGGGAGCTATCTTTTCCACGACAAGGCGCAGCCAGGCTTCGATTTCCTTCCAAGGGCCCTGGAATGCACGAAGAACGCCTTGGGATTGCGCTCTATTCCAAGATCGACGCTATCTGCGCCTCGTCTTCATGAATACCGAGACCAAGCTCGACGACCTTGAGCAGCTCTTGGTGCAGCTTCGTCAGTTGGAAGCCGAGTGCCCAATCAGCTGATTGCCGGGCAGATGCTGCCAGACTCTGTCGGCGAGCAGCCACAATAAGTTCATCCAGCACCGTCAGGTCAGCCGCCGCCATCAGGGTCGTCTGCGAACGCGGACCAGGGGGATGGTTCGGCACTGTCACCAGAGCCTGGCCGCACCGCGAACGCCGCTGGAGTCGCCGAATTTGGGCGGGACGATGCGGGTTGCGAACCCATCCGAGAAGATGTGGCGAGCGACGAGGGTTGGGAGATTACGATAGAGCCGTCGAAGATTCGACAGGCCGCCGCCGAGCACGATGACCTCGGGGTCGAGTAGGTTGACGACCGATGCCAGCGCGCGAGCCAGGCGGTCCTCATGGCGGGCCAGCGCGTCTTCGGCATTGCGGTCGCCATGCTCGGCCGCGCTAAGGATAGCGGGACCATCAAGGCGTGGCCCTCCCGCGCGGAGCAGATCCGCGGTCAGTCCCGGACCGGAACAGAAGGTCTCAATGCAGCCCCTTTTGCCACAGTAGCAGTTGGGTCCCGGAAGCTCGTCTTCTCCCGGCCATGGCAGGGGATTATGACCCCACTCCCCGGCGATGGCGTTGGGGCCTTGAAGGAGATGGCCGTCGATCACGATCCCGCCCCCCGTCCCGGTGCCGATGATGACCCCGAAGACGGTGCGCGCTCCGGCGGCAGCGCCGTCGACCGCCTCTGACAGTGTGAAGCAGTCGGCATCGTTGGCGATGCGCACAGGTCTTCGGAGTGCCTTCTCCAGGTCATCACCGAGGGCGCGATCATTGAGCCAGATCGAATTGGCGTTTCGCAGCCGCCCGCTGAAGGGTGATAGCGCTCCGGGTGTGCCGATCCCGAGGCTGGCCCTCTGGCCAAGTTGCGTCTCTAGCTCGGCGACGAGCGAGGCGATGGTGGACAGCGTCGCGTCGTAGTCGTCACGTGGTGTCGCGACACGCCGACGCAACAGCATGCGCCCGTTGGCGGCGATGGCCACCGCTTCGATCTTGGTACCGCCGAGGTCAACGCCAATGCGCATGGCCGGCGTTGTCGGGTCATCGCCGCAGCCTTGATCCATGCCGGCTGTCGTTTAGCGCTCTCAGTCCTTCAAGCCCTTTGGATTGGTGAAGCGTTCGTTGAGGCTTTGCACGTAGGACTCGCAGTCGCGTAGCACCTTTCCGATCTGGCTGTCGGCCCAGGCGCTCCAGCCCATCGGTTTCCCGGTTAATACCGTGGACCAGCGCCGAGTATTTTGCAGAAACGCCTCGATGACGTCGCCCGGGGGTTCCTTTGTCGCCAGCTGACTGCGTAGCCAGGGCAGGACGGTGGCCGCGGCGAGCTTGCGCACGCCGAGGTGCGCAACGATCAGGACGACGATCACGATCAGCTCGGCACCTTCGAGGCCGTACTTGATGCCGTGGTCCTCGACCCATTGCAGCCAATCGGGTTGGTAACTGAGTCCTTCCCAATGACCCGCGGTGATACTCCAGAGCAGGAATACGAAGACCAGGGAGGCGATGATGAGGATGTCGGCGAACAGCGTCCGCGCGCGCCAGCGCTTTACAGCCTCACTCAGGATCGGGATGGTCTCGTCACTGAACTGGGTGGCGGTCGTGCGCAGTGCCGCAACGATGCGATAGGCACGCTCCACTTCGACCCGATCCATGCGTTCATAGATGTCGTTGAGATCGGCGTCACGCTTTTTCTCGAAGCGCTCGCGCCTGACCGGGTCTTCGATCGTCGGTGCCGCGCGGCTGAAGATCGTGTAGAAGCGGCCGGTGGTCATGCCAACCTCGCCCAATGCACGCAGCCAGGCGGCGACGATGTCTTCCGGGTTGTCTTCTTTCGATGAGGTGTCGAGCTGATTGAGCACGAATAGAAACTTGCTCGAATCTGGACGCTTCATGGTATGGACGACCAGATGCTGGAGCGTATCGCGCATTGCGCCGGGTTCCGGGTGGCGCGCGTCGAACAGCACCAGCACGAGGTCGGACAGGTCGACCATGTGATCGGTGATACTGAGGATCGCGGTGCGCTGCGCATCGGCATCGAATCCCGGGGAGTCGATCACGATCTTGCCGCGCAGCCGATCGCTGCGGCAGGTTTTCAGCTGCAGGTAGGCATCGATGCGTTTGCCCTCGCCGCCGTCGACGGTCTCGATCTGACGCGACATCTGATAGAAGGGAAAACGTGGATCGGAGTCGAGGGAGACGCCGGGTAGCGCGTGACTGCGCGTCTCCGGGCTATAGACAATAACGGTAAAGCGGTCGTCGACGGCCTGGTTGCCGGTACGCTGGACGTTCTGCCCAAGAAAATCGTTGATGAACGTTGACTTACCGGCCGAGAAGGTGCCCAGCACCGAGATCAGCGGCCACCAAGGGACACGGCTTGCGAATGAGATGTTTTCTGGCAGCAAGTCCATGTCGTAGGCGACGCGGTCGAGGGTGCGGAAGCTCTGCACGGCGTTCAGCAGGATCGGATTCTCCTGCTCGAGATGGGTTTCGAGCTCGCTCAGACGTTGCTGAACTGTTTCCGCGGCTGCCGCTGAAGACATCGGGCATTCTCCTGGTCATTGGTCGCATGCGCCCAAGTATGCAGCGCTTGTCTGCGGAGCACGGATCTGATGTCAAATTCAGGCGCTTAAGCGACTGAAGATGAAGAAACCGCATTCTACTGTTCTTCCTGATTCTGTGGCCGGCATAGCCAAAGAGCCAGCATTTCCCGAGCGGAGCATTCCCCACTTGACTCCGCGTCGGTGACTCTCGTCGGTGACTCTTGCTGACAGCGCGCGTGAGCGTTGCTTCGAAGCGGCGGTCGATACTATACACTTTGTGCCCGTGAAGGTAGTCGAACAAGCCGCGGGCGTACTCGGACGTGGGTTGGCCTGATTTCGATACCGCCGTTGCATCAGTTGTCGACTGTTAAGCCACTGACTCACATGGCCGCAATGGGTTTTCGCTGCTCGCGACAGCACGTTAGCGCCGTGGCTGAAAACCTGTACTAAGAATCTGATTTGGATGGTTTAAATTGCTATTCTGCTTGAATTTCCTACGCGTTTTCGCGATACTTGCGAGTCTGATTAACGCCCATAAAAGGAAGGTTGAACGAGGATTGACGCGGCACCGGCGCGCATCCAGAAACCATCGCGTCGGCAAGTGGATCGCCCGTTGTTTCCGGAGTTCGGCTCAGACCTTGCTGACGCCACCTCGCCCTTCTTCGCGCTGACGAGAAGCGTTCACGGCGCAATTGGCTTCCTGCTTGCTTTCAGGTACCCGGACTCATGGGAAAAACGATAAACCGCGCGCTGTTCGCCGCGCCCTTTCTGCTCGCCTGCTCGACTCTGATGCTGCAATCGGCCGCGGCGGCCGATGATGTCTACGTTGTCAAACACGCCGAGGGTCTGCCGACCGTCTCCGTTGGCGGTACCGTCATCCCTTATAAAGAAGTGACGATGGCGGCCCAGGTTCCGGGGCGCGTCAAGTACCTTGCCGGTATCGAAGGTGACGCTTTTGACAATAAGGACTTGCTCGTGGCGATTGACGACAGCGAGTTGATGGCCAAACGACAGGCGCTGCTGGCGCAGATCGCGACTGCGGATGCACAGGTCCGCAACGCGGGCGTGCAGTTCAGCCGTGAGCTTTATTCGCCCCGGGCTCGGTCGTCGCCGGGGGGTATGGGCATACCGAATCTCTTCGACCAGTTCTTCACTAGGCCAATGGAGGACTTCGTCGGTGATCGCGACCAGGGCGCGGAGATGTCAGCGGACCTGTTCGCGTCCAGCACGCAGATCCAGGAAGCGCGCAACGCGATGATGCGTCTGCAAGCGGAGCTGCGAGCACTCGATTCAAAGCTGCGCGACGCCCGCTCGATTGCGCCCTTCAATGGTGTGGTGGTGAAGAAATTCGTCGAGGTCGGCGACACGGTGCAGCCTGGCCAGCCAATGCTGAACTTCGCGGACATCGAGTATCTGCAGGTTGAGGTCGACATCCCGGCACGGCTACGCCCGGGGCTCCGCGAGGGAATGATGCTGCGTGCCGAACTCGACGTACAGGCTCAGAGGTCCGCTGCCGGTGTCGCCGACGCCGCGGGCGTCCCGGTGCGCGTTGCACAGATCTTTCCGATGGCCGATCCTCAGCGGCATACGGTCAAGGTCAAGTTCGATCTGCCCCAGGGCATCTCGGAGCCCGGTATGTACGCCAAGGTGCTGGTGCCGGACTTCAATGCGCCTGCCCGCGCCAATCCGGTCATCCCGCGCTCCGCGATCCGTTTCAATGGCAGTCTGCCGGGGGTCTATGTTCTGGACGATGACGGCAACCCGCAGCTTCGATTGATTCGGGTTGGCGAACCAACGCCAAAGGGCGGTGTAACCGTGCTGAGTGGACTGCGTGCCGGCGAGCGCGTCTTGGCCAATCCTGGTCCCGGCGTGACGACCGGTTGGTCGAAGGACGCGGGCTTGGGCCGCTAGACCCAACCATCCCCCGCGCAGGGAGCGCGCGCCGCGCGCATCAACACCGCTGCGCATCGAGCAATCGCCGCCCGTGCGGGCCACCACCCGGATACCTCCAACGACATGAGCCAGGACGACAGCCTCCGCCACGCTCCAGACGACGGACCCAAGTACGACGAGGAGAACCTTGGGCTAGCGGGCAAAACCGCGCGCTTTTTCATCCGCTCGCCGCTGTCCCCGCTTTTTTATGCGGCAATGCTAATGATGGGTGTGCTGGGTCTGATCGCGACGCCGCGTCAGGAAGACCCTCAGATCTCGGTGCCAATGATCGACATCATGGTGCAGTATCCCGGCGCCTCCGCCCAGCAGGTCTCAAATCTGGCGATGCAGCCGCTGGAGCGGATGATCAGCGAGATTCCCGGGGTCAAGCACGTCTACTCCGCGGCCCAACGAGGGCAGGGCATCGTCACCGTGCAGTTCGAGGTGGGCAAGGAGATGGGGCCGTCGTTGGTCAAGGTGAACGACAAGCTGTCGTCGAATATGGACAAAGTTCCGCCCGGAGTCCTGCCGCCTTTGGTCAAGAGCAAGGGTATCGACGATGTGGCCATTGTGACGTTGACCCTTTGGTCCAAAGACCTGGACGGCAACGGCAGGCCGGACGTCGACGACGGTCAACTACGGCTGCTGGCCCAGGATGTCCTTCAGGTTCTCAAAGAGGTTCCTGATACCGGCAGCGCCTTCATCGTCGGCGGGCGGCGTGATCAGATCACGGTCGATGCCTTCCCGGAGCGATTGTCCGGCTACCGCATCAGCCTCGGCGATGTCGCCAATACCATCAAGACCGCCAACGCCGAGACGACTGCCGGCGGCGTCGAATCGAGCGGCTCGCATTTCTCGGTCACGACCGGTTCGTTCCTCAAGGGCGCCGACGAGATTGCGCGCCTTGTTGTAGGCACCTACAACGAGATTCCTGTCTATGTCTATGACCTAGCCCGCGTGAGTCAAGCGCCGGAGGACGCGTCGCTACTGGTGGCCTATTACACCGGCGCGGCTGCCCCCGAGGGGCAGCTCGCCAATGGTGAGCCGGCCGTGACCATCGCCATTGCAAAGAAACAGCTCACCAATGGTGTCACCGTGGCCGACGCCATCATGGCGAAGGTGGAGGAACTCAAGGGCGGCCGCATCCCCCATAATGTTGAGGTGAGCGTCACCCGAAACTACGGTGAGACCGCGGACGAAAAGGTCTCCGAGCTGATTTTCAAGCTCTTCATCGCGACCTTCTTCGTGTTTGTGCTCGTGTTGATTGCATTCCGCGCACTCAAGCCGGCCTTCGTCGTCATGCTGGTTATCCCGGTGGTGCTGCTGATGACGATTTTTGTGGCATGGGTCACCGACTACACCATCGACCGTGTCAGTCTGTTCGCACTGATCTTCTCCATCGGCATCTTGGTCGACGACGCGATCGTTGTGGTCGAGAACATCTATCGGCGCTGGCTCGAAGAGGGCCGTACCGACGACCATACCGCCGTGGACGCCGTGCGCGAGGTCGGCAACCCAACCATCCTCGCCACCTTCACCGTCATCGCGGCGCTTCTGCCGATGGGCTTTGTCAGCGGCATGATGGGCCCGTACATGGAGCCGATTCCGGCATTGGGTTCCGTGGCGATGCTGATCTCGCTATTCGCTGCCTTCGTGTTCACGCCCTATCTGGCCATCTCAAAGTGGCTGCGCCCGTCCATGCGTTATTTAGAGGTCGCCGAGAAACGCGAGCACAAGGAGGCGGAAGGTCTCGAGAAGATCTATGTTGCGGTGCTGACGCCCTTGATCGAGAACAGACGCACGCGTTTGATTTTCAAACTTGTGCTCTGGGGGATGTTTCTTTTCACGCTGTCGTTTTTCTACTTCAAGTGGGTGCCGGTCAAGATGCTCCCGCTGGACAACAAGCCAGAGTTCTCGGTCGTCATCGATATGCCGGAGGGCACTGCGCTGCCCGTCACGGCGAACCTGGCGCACCGAATGGCGGATCGTATTCGAGGCATGCCCGAGGTGACGGCGATCCAGCTTTATGCCGGGACCGCACGGCCGTTCGACTTCAATGGCATGGTGCGCCACTACTACCTGCGATCCGACCCTTGGCAAGGCGAGCTACAGGTGCAGCTCACCAACAAGCATGACCGTGATCGCAGCAGTCACGAGATTGCGGTCGCGGCGCGAGAACTCATCAAACCGCTCGCCGAAGCGATGGGGGCGCGCGCCGCCGTCGTGGAGATGCCGCCGGGTCCGCCAGTGTTGCAATCGGTTGTGGCCGAGGTACACGGTCCGAATGCGGATGTCAGACGCGCGTTCGCCCAGGATCTCACCGATATCTTTGAGCAGGCCGAGAGCACCCGTGATGTCGACAACTACATCCGAGAGCGCTTCGACTACTGGCGTTTCGACGTTGACACGGAAAAGGCCGTACGCCGTGGTATCTCGGTGGACACGATCAATCAGAATCTTGCGATGGCTCTGGGTGGCGCGCCACTCGGCGATGTGAAGATGAAGTCCGGCCACGAACCGGTGCGCATCGTGGTCCAGGTGCCGCTCGCCGAGCGTTCGGAGATCGAACGTCTAGGCGACCTGCCGGTTCGCTCCAATGAGGGCTTCACCGTGCCCTTGCGCGAACTCGGCCGTTTTGAGCGGGTCCCGGAGGAGGACATCATCTTCCGCAAGGATCTGCGGGCCGTCGAGTACGTTGTCGCCGATGTCGGCGGGACGCTCGCCGCGCCGACCTACGCGATGATGCAAGTGCAGGACCGCCTCGCCGAGATGGGCTATGTCGCTCCTGATGGTGTTGAACCCAAAGCCTACTGGCTCGGGCCACCCCCGACCGACGAGGTCTCGGGCTTCGAGTGGGCTGGCGAATGGACCGTTACCTACGA
>JBATTL010000114.1:0-3342 GCA_049670525.1 Thiohalocapsa sp.
CGCAGAGTTTCACGAGCTCGGGCTTGGTGAGCCGCATCCCATCGCGGCCACCCAGGGCCGCGGTGTCACCGCGCTGATTGAGCAGGTCTTCGAGCTGCTACCTCCACAGAATCAAGCCGAAGAGGTGCCAGGCGCGGACAAGGGCATCCAGATTGCCGTGGTTGGTCGGCCCAATGCCGGCAAATCCACGCTGATCAACCGCATCCTTGGCGAGGAACGGGTCGTCGCGTTCGACAGCCCAGGCACGACCCGCGACAGCGTCTACATCCCCTTCGCACTCGGCGAACGCCGCTATACCCTGATCGACACCGCCGGCGTGCGCCGCCGTGCACGGGTCAGCGACGCAATCGAGAAATTCAGCGTTATCAAGACACTGCAAGCCATCGAGGCCTGCAATGTCGTCGTCCTGATCCTTGACGCCCACCAGGGCATCGGCGAGCAGGACGCCAATCTGGCCGGACATGTCGTCGAGAGTGGCCGCGCACTGGTCATTGCCGTCAACAAGTGGGACGGTCTCGCCGCCGAGCAGCGCGCGGACATCAAGGACGCCATTGGCCGAAAGCTCATGTTCCTCGAATTCGCCAAAACGCATTTCATCTCCGCACTGCACGGCAGTGGTGTCGGCTTGTTGCTCGACGAGGTGGATGCTGCTTTCGCAAACGCCGTCCGCACGCTGCCGACGCCGCAACTCACACGCCTTCTCGAAGACGCGGTGCAGGAACACCAACCACCGCTGGTTCGCGGTAGCCGAATCAAGCTGCGCTATGCACATCAGGGTGGTCGCAATCCACCCATCATCGTCATCCATGGCAACAAGACGATTGACGTCCCGGACAGTTACCGCCGATATCTGATCAATCGATTCCGCAAGGCGCTGAAGCTCAGTGGCACGCCAATGCGGCTTGAATTCAAGACCGGCACCAATCCGTACGAAGGCCGACGCAACAAGCTTACCCCTCGACAGGAGCGTCATCGGCAACGGCTGAAACGCTTCGTGAATCGCAAATAACTGCTGGCTTCAAGCCTCGAACGGAATCTGTCCAGGACGTCTGTCATTGGCACCAAGGATCAGACACTCAAGACGGCTGGGTGCTGGATGGGGGGCTGGCGGGATGGCGGAGCGATGACAGCAGGACCCGTGCGGCCAAGAACGGACCAAAACTGTCGCTGGCGACAGCATTAGAACGCCGTTTTCTTGGCTATTGCATCTGCCTCTGACTGATGGAGCGGGGTCTTCACGCAGTCGCCGGCCGCCGGGGCCATGCCCCATTGCGCGGGAGGCACATAGGCTTCTAGCCAACCTGGGATCGCTTCCGCGACCATCGGGTGTGCGATAAAAAACCCTTGTGCAAGCTCACAGCCCAGGCCCAGTAACAGACTCCCTTGTTCCGGTGTCTCTAGACCTTTAGCGATGACACTACGCGCAAAGGCCCTTGCAACGCCGATAACGCCCGCAACCTGGCGGAGGTCTCCACCGTCGTCCAACATCCCTCTGACAAGGTCTTGGTCGATCTTGAGCGCCATTGCGCGCAGCTGTCGGAACGCCGTCAATGAGGCGTTGCCTTTGCCGAAGTCGTCGATCACGAAGCGCAGGCCCAGTTGGTCCGATTCCTCAACGACTGGAGCAATCGCAGCGAGATGATCGACGGCGACAGCTTCTCGCACCTCCAGATCAATGTCCTTGGTGGCGATCGCCGGGTACTGCTCCAGCAGCGACTCGATACGCTGAAGAAACCCGGCAGTGATGATGGAACGTGCGGCAACATTGACACTAAGCCGCAAGTCCAGACCCGCTTCGATCCATACCGAGAAATCGCCTAGCGCTGCGCGCAATACCCAATGGTCGAGACGAGAAATCAAGTCGTCGCTCTCAACCAAAGGCAGGAAGGCATACGGGCCGAGTAGTCCGCGCTGCGGATGCTGCCAGCGCACCAAAGCCTCGACGCCGATCAAACGTCCCTGTCTCATGTCCACGATCGGCTGATAGTGCAAACAAAGCTCCGCCTGGGTAATCGCCTGCTCGATGCGCTCCAGACGCTTGCGTTGAAAGTGCGCGACCCGATCCTTTTCGAGATCAAAAAACTGGACCTGATTGCCCCCCGCCTGCTTGGCCAGATACAGCGCCTGGTCCGCGCAGCGCAGCAAGGTTTCTCCGTTGAGTCCATCGCTTGGATACAGACTCACTCCGATGCTCGCTGTGACCTGGAATGTCCGCCGCTGGACCTTGTAGGGTTGTTGTAACGCGAGCTGAAGGCGATTCAGTACCTGATAACAACCTTCGATCCCTGGAAGATCCGCCAACAGAATGGCGAATTCGTCGCCTCCCCAGCGCGCAACGGTATCGGTCGGTCGAGTTTCGGCGCGGAGTCGGTTCGCAACATCTCTGAGCAGCCTATCACCAGCCTCATGACCGGCTTGATCATTGACCGGCTTGAACTCGTCCAGATCGAGATAACAAACGGCAAACATCTTGCCACTGCGATCCGCTGAAGCTGCCACTTCGCGCATTCGGTCAACCAGCAGGCGCCGGTTGGCCAGCGACGTCAGGGGATCCATGAAAGCGAATGTCTTCAAATGCTCACGGCTCGATTGCAGCGCGTTCAAAGCCCTCTGGCGACCCAGTGCATTGCCGACGAGGTTTACGAGCAATTGGACGACATGTTGTTCGTCGACCGTCCAGCGGTGCGCGGTGTCGCGGGCGCCAAAGCCAATAGCCACAAACAATTCGCCGCCGTCGGTCGCGGGCGCGAGGATCATCGAGTGGAGTGAAGACAACCCAAGCGCAGACAGCTCCATTGCCAGATCGACACCGACTATGTCCATGCGCTCGAAAACCTGCATCCGTCCCGCGCGTGCCACGGTGATCAGCGTCGGGAAATCGCGGTCAGGCACTGCGCACAGGTCGATACCACAATTCGCGCCCTGGCAGAGATGGTGGATCGACATCGTGGAGGACGACTTGTCGAACAGCGCCATGAAGGAACACTCGACGCCGAGTTGCGAGCGCATGTCCAAGATTGACTGCTCAACAACGGATTGCAGTTCACCGTGCTCAGCCTGAACCAGATTGGTCGAAATTCCGGCCAACGTGGCATTGAGATCGGCCCGGCGGCCTGTTTCCTCTTCCGCCCTTTTTCTCTCCGTGATGTCGATCGCGATCTCCATCCTTACGATGCGACCATCGACCCACCGGATAGCACGGTCGATGCAATGGAACCAACGCCCCAGCACGGTGTTTCTCGCGTCCCAGACGTATGGGTCCGTCGGCTGACCATTTGCATCAACGAGTCTGTCATTGGTGCAGAATCCGCATGGCCCATCGCCGCAGTTCTGAATTGCCCG
>JBATTL010000115.1:0-30303 GCA_049670525.1 Thiohalocapsa sp.
GACCTAAGCCGATTGCGGCCACACTCAAAGGCTCCATCGTTTCCCACCCTGAGGAAGATGTGCTACCGGCCGGTGGGGGTACCATCTCGCGGTCGCCCGTCCGTCGATTCGCGTACGGCCGCAAGACTTTGACCGCTGCACTCCGTTCTTCTGATCAGTGAATACAGCTCCATCCCATCGCGATTCAACGCTTGAGAAACGCAAGCTGGCGGTCTGCGCAAGCGCCGATCTGGGTGACCGGCAGTACCGGATTGTGCCGCTGTTGTTCAAGGACGAGCAGCACACGGCGATCGTGTTACGGCATGGCGGCCAAGTCCATGCCTACTTGAATCAATGCGTGCATATGGTTCGCCGTCTGGATTGCATGCAAGACGCGGTCTTCGATGAACAGCAGGAGCACCTGCGTTGTTCGATGCATGGAATCATCTACGATCCGGCAACAGGTGAGTCCTTGAGTGTGCTGTGCTCGGGCGAGAGGCTGAAAGCGTTGCGCGCGACAGAGTTCGAGGGGCAGGTGTACATCGTCGACAAGCGAGCAAAGCGCTATGAGAACGACCGACAAGATCCGTAAACAAATCGAAGAAACCCCCGTCATCCTCTACATGCAGGGGACGCCGTACGAACCCCGCTGCGGATTCCCAGCCAAGGCCGCGTCTGCATTGCAATCGACTGGCGTCGAATTTGCCGATGTGGATATCTTGGCATCGCCGTTGATCATGCAGGCGCTACCTCAGGTGTCGGACTTTCCGACCTTCCCTCAGCTCTTCATCCTCTTCATCAATGGCGAGGTCATTGGTGGCAGCGATATTATCGAAGCCATGCTGGCGAGCGGTGATCTGCTGCCGATGCTCAGGAGCGCGGCAGGATGACTGACCCGAGGACTACTGATGCATCAAGACGACATTATCAAGCGCGTTAGCGCAGAGCGTCCGGAGGCCGCCATCGACATCGCCGGGGCGGATTGTAATTTTGGGGTCCGTATCGTCGTCGAAGATTTCGCCGGCCAGGCTCTGCTGCAACGCCAAGAGAGAATCCTGGGGTTGTTCCAGGAGGAGCTGAGATCCGGCGCTTTGCTCACACACAGCGGTGCGTTCGTGTTCAGATGCAGGTCCCTAATGGGGAAACGCGTTGCTGATGGCGGCGGTCTGCAATTTCTGACTGATCGCCTTGTGCAGCGCCGCAATGGTCTGGATGCCGTGATCGAGATCGTCGATGGATGAGCAGGCCGCTGATGAACTCGTCCATCATTTCCTGCAGACCGTATCCGGTTGCCGCCACCCGCCACCGCAGTTGCGGCCATTGGGCGCCGATGGCATCGACCACCAGCTGCAACAAGGGCGCGTCGGATTTGTCTGGCTAGGAGGCTGTCCGACTTAGGTTCTCGATGCGCGTCGCGTCTAGGCGAATTTTGACGATTTCGTGCGATTCGAAATTGCCAAATTCAGCGTAGCGCGCTGCTTTTGGCCAATTATTGACCGCTTTTCGGCCGATTTCGCCACCTGGCGGCCTAAGTCGGACAGCCTCCGAGGGTTCGCTGCTGTCGCGCTGAACAGGGTACTGCCGAATGCTGACACTCGGCCGCGTGCGGGATCCCGATTGGTATAACTGGGCAATCGAGCCGCTTCCAGGTCGCAACCGCGTCCGCGAACGCGGTCAGTCACTCTTTGGCGACTGAGCCCCAGATGGGCGTCCGATGCGTTCCGACGGCAGCGTCAGACGCAGACCGTTAACCGTCTGCGTTAGTCGTCGTTCTGGACCTGAGCCCGAAAACGTTGTCAGCGCGGCAAAGTTGAAGCCTGCTTGGAGAAACTCGTAACCGACGGGCGCGCGGAGGGCGCAGGGATGCGCGCACCCGGACCTGCACTGCTCTCGCCGATACGGTTGCGCCGGAGACGCCGGCTAGAGGTAAGGCGATTGCCGGAAAATCTCGTACCAGGTGGCGCAGGACTGAGTTTCGCCTTCAAGGAGCATCGGCAGGAGCATAGCCGGGCTATGCGACTGCCGGTGCGACAATGGAGACGGGCGTCAAGACACGCAAGCTGGTATGAGATTTGACAGAAATCGCCTAAGATCCCATCAGCGGCGGATGTCGTCGGCCCCGGATACTTTGACGCGCCGCGCTCAGACTCTAGGCGCCAGATTCTTCGGGAGGGATTTGATCAACACACCGCTCAGAATGGAGAATGCGCCAGTCACGGCGGCGATCTTTGCGAGGTCTTGCGCTGGCGGCAAACGCAGCCGGAACTGACCTTCAGACTTGGCTATACCCATATTGTAGTGAATCAACGCCTCGGTCATGAACACCCCAAACGTGATACCGGTTACGATTGCGCTACCCATATGTCAGTTGACCATTTTTCCGATTGAGTGATGGCGAATATAGCATAAAGGCGGTCTATGCCAGATAAGCGGATTGAGATTCATTTGGTTTCTCGGTTTTCTTCGGCGCTGGAGTCCGTCTTCGCATGCGAAACCAGGTCATAGCCGAACCAAAGCAACGACAGCGCGGCGGCGAGCAGCTTGCCACGTAGCACTTGGTGGACTGCAACACCCAGCGTGAGGAGGAACAGGATGGTACGCAGGTCTGTGACACGCAGTATTCTCCGTGAAGCCACGGAATCAGAAGCGCCAGATGGGCCTTTCATTGCGGCTGGCGAGGACTTCGCCGTTCCGGATACCTGTTCGAAGGTCAGCGCAGCATCCCTGCCGACTGCTGTCTCAATCGCGTCGCAATAGCCGTCCGGAAAGATCAACAACACGCTGGCTGTTATCGGGTTTATGACGACTTCGGTCACTCCGGGGATCTTGCGCAGACTCTCGTAGAGCGGAACGAAGAACGCGAGATCCCGGCGACGGTCAGGTACCCGCAGCCGCAGCCGGGTGCGGCTGCGGTGCACGATGACGGCTCGCGACCCCATCACGTTGGATCCCCGCTTTGCTGTACCGTCCTGCAAGCAAAAATCACCGTCTAACTCGAGCGAGCGTCATCATCGAGCATTCCCTCGCTTGCTTCACGTTCTGTACGCATGTCTTCGCGCACTTCTGCGACCAAGTCATCCAGCATCTCGCCCAGCTCCGCGGCCGCCTCGCGCGCTTTCTCGAAAGCGACAAGCCCAACCTTGACCGTTGAGCGTGCTACCGGCCGCACGAATGGGGCGACCGCGGTAGCGACAATGGGGACGAGGATCACCACGCCCGCCCCGATTGCGGCATTTCGAACTGTTGTGTTCTTCAGCAGATCGGATTTCAGAATCCCATTGAGTTGCGCCATTTTCTCGACTCCACTTCATCTCTTAAGGCAGACGCGTTACGACCTCGAAGTATACCTGCTGCGATCGTTCTAGCTGTCGGCGATTCGCGCGTTCTCGAATGAATCCGCGCATGGCTAGTGCCCGACCTTTGGCCCGAGTACCCCACTCTCGGGTCGCACTCGACGACCTATACCGCCTGGCCTGGCACACTGGCGCCGTGCGCATGCTTCTGGGCGATCGGCGGTGCCGCATTTCCGAAGAGCGCTGGGAACGACCGCTGCTTGGTTCGAGTACCGCACCGAATTGGTGCAATGTGCAAACGTCTATCGGCGACGACCCGCCTTCGACGGCGACGACCGGCAGCGACAGACCAGGTTAGTTCTGGGTTTGACCAGCGGGCCAGTGGCCGCCTGTCCGCGGGATGGCAGAAGCGGCCCATGGCGATCTGCCCGGCGCGGGACCAGAAATGCGCCAAGCGTCTCTGGCGACGGTCGGTCCGAGAGTAGCACTGACAGGAAGCACGGGCCCAGTCGGAATCGCGGCGGCCACACTTACCCCGCTGGCTCTGCGCGCGCCGTACGGCATCGGCCTAAACTAGCGCAGCTGCCAACCGAACCAACCTCCTCATGCCGAGAGAGCTAACCGACGTCTGGCAGGGTCTGGTCCAACCTATCCTCGATGCTATCCCTGATTTTCTTCTTCATCGGTGTGAGCAACAGCGAGAGCTTTAGATCGAGTTCGATGTAGTCGTTCCCCACGTCGATGGTACCGGAAGCCCCGGGACACTCGAACAGCAGTTGGTCGCCGTCCCAGCGGTAGTTGGCTTGGAGTTCGGACTCGAAAGACTCCGCAAGTTTCTCGACCTCCACACGCGCCTTGTCCCGACCCAAGGTATGGGACCGTTCGATATGAATCTTGGCCATCTTCTAATTACGAGTATCGACTCGACCAGCAAACACCGCCGTTTGGCTCCGTGACAGACCGGTGGACGTGGACGTCCCCAGCCTGTCGTGCGGCCGGATCAAGCTTTCAGCGCATCGACGCGATCAAGGCGCTCCCAGGGGAGATCCAAATCGACTCGGCCCATATGCCCATAGGTTGCCAGCCTGCGATAGAAGCCCTCCGGTTGCTCGCCCGGAAGAAGACGCAACCCGAGGTCGCGGACAATGGCGCCGAGGCGGAAATCGAAGCTGTCGTTTAGGCGCTTGGCGATATCCGGACTGGCGATGGAACCGCTGCCAAAAGTGCGCGCACGGACGCTGACCGGTGCGGCCGCGCCGATGCTGTAGCTGAGCTGGACCTCGCATGCACGGGCCAGTCCCGCGGCAACCACGTTCTTCGCCGCCCAGCGCGCGGCGTAGGCGCCGATCCGGTCTATGCGCATCGGGTCCTTGCCGCTCAGCGCGGAGCCGCTGTGGCGGGCATATTCGCCATAGGTGTCCATGCCTGTCTTGCGCCCGGTAAGCCCGGAGTGGACGGCCGGGCCGCCACCGACGACAGGTCCTTCCGGATTGATGAACAGCCGGGTGTCGCCGTCGGGTTTCAGCGACTCGTCGGCGAACACGGGCTCGATTACCTGTTCCATTAGCGCCGCCCGCAGAGCGGCCGGGTCGGGCTTGTCGGCGTCGCGCTGACTCGTCTCGAGCGTGATGCTGTAGATACGACTGGGCTCTTCGGCGACATATTCGACGCCGACCTGGGTCTTGGCGTCCGGCAGCAACTCCGGGAGCTTGCGCTTGACCTCAGGGTCGTCGAGCCGACGCGCGAGACCGTGTGCGAGCCAGATGGGCAACGGCATCATCGCGCCGGTCTGGTCGCAGGCGTAGCCGAACGCGGTGACCTGGTCCTTGGCGGTCAACCGGCCGATTTCGCTGTCGCTCATGGCGCCCAGATCGAGCGGACGATAGTCGCGCGCGCTGTGGTCCATGAAGCTGGTCATGATCGCGCAGGCGTCTGGATCGAAGATGTCCGTCGGGTAGCCGATGTCGCGGATCACGTCCCGGGCGACGTCCGGGAACGAGAAGCCGCGCTTGGCCGCAAAGTGCGCGGAGATGAAAAGGATACCGCTGGCTACCGCGCACTCGGCGTTGATACCAGCGCTCGAGTCCAGGCTCAGGCAGTGATCGACGATGGCGTCGCTGACCTGGTCGCAGAGCTTGTCGGGATGGCCCCGGGTGACCGATTCGGAAGTGAAGATGAAGTCGTCGCTCATGCCTGTGGCGCTCCGCTGATGGACGGGTTTACTCTGTCAGAGTATAGATGCGAAAAGTCGCGTCGATGCGGCAAAGGATGCCGATTGCCAATGCTGCGCCAGCGCACTTCCAGCGCGCGTTGTGCGGCGCGCTTCGACGTGCTGAGGATCATACCTTGGCCTCCTGAAGCCGTTGGGCCTCGGCGGTGATGTTTTTCTCCACCCGCGCGCCCGGATAGGACGGCTTGGTGGCCTCGTTGACGATCAGCGGCCCGAGCACGCCGAGGCCGATGGCGGCCAGATCCATCCATCCCAGGGGCACAGTGCCGAGCAGCCTGCGTGCCGCGGGCACGACGGTGACCACGGCCTGCAGCGCGGCCATGCCGACGACGGCTTGTGTCAGTTTCTTGTTCGGCGCCAACTTCTCGCCACCAAAGACATTGCGGTACTTGCTGCGCGAACTCAGGGCGTGCGCCAACTCGTTCATCGTCAGGGTGTTGAAGGCCATGGCACTGGCCGCAGGACCGAGGCCGTAGCGGCGCATGCCATAGATAAAGGCACCCATGGTGCCCAGGCCAATGACCCCGGACTCGAAGAGCATCCGACCCAGGTCCTTGCGGCCGATAATCGCCTCCTCCGGGTCGCGGGGCTTGCGGGTCATGATATCCGGCTCGGCCGGCTCCATGGACAGGGCAAGGCCGGGGAAGATATCGGTCACCAGATTGATCCACAACAGTTGCATCGGGTTCATGACCTCGCCCCAGCCGACGATGACGCCGACGAGCATGACCTCGATTTCGGTCAGATTAGTCGAGACCATGAAGTGGATCATCTTCCGAATGTTATTGTAGATGGTCCGCCCTTGACCCACCGCGGTGGTCATCGTGTGCAGGTTGTCATCCTCCAGCACGACGTCCGACACCTCGCGGGCGACGTTGGTGCCGGTCATACCCATGGCGACGCCGATGTCTGCGGCTTTCAGCGCCGGCCCGTCATTGATGCCGTCGCCGGTCATCGCCACGACCAACCCCGCTTCCTGCAGCGCACGGACGATCTTCAGTTTGTGCGCAGGGCTGACCCGTGCAAATACATGCGTCTTGCGGACCAGGCCGGCCAAAAGCTCCGGGTCCATCTCGTCGAGCTTACTGGATTCGAGCACCTGAAGCGGCTTGTCGCCGGATAGCCCGAGCTGCTTGCCGATTGCGTAGGCAGTCGCACTCTGGTCGCCGGTAATCATCACCGTCTCGATGCCGGCCGCGTGGAAATCGGCGATCAGTGTGTCCATGCCGCTGCGCATCGGATCGGCCATGCCGGCAAGGCCGAGCCAGACCAGCTGGCCGGTCTTGTCCGGCAGCTTTTCATCGTCGAGCTCGCGGTAAGCGACACCGAGCACGCGCAGCGCATCACCGGCCATACGGTCGTTCTCGGCCAGGATAGCGTCGCGCATCGTCTGCGATAGACGCACTTTCTTGCCGTCCCGCAGCATGCTGGTGCAGAGCCCCAGCACTTCCGCCGGGCTGCCCTTAACCGCGAGCAGGTGCTTGCCGTCCTGGTAGCGGTGCAGCGTAATCATGTAAGGCCGGTCTTCGGCCCGATAGCGCGTCTTCAGCTTGGGAAACTCGGTGCGCATCGCGTTGACGTCGATGCCCGCCTCGATACCCAACTCGACCAGCGCATTCTCGGTTGCAGAGCCTTCATACTCCCGCTTGCCGGGCACGCCGCGGACCTCGGTCTCACTGCAGAGTGCGACCACCTGCATCAGCTTTGTCAGCTCATCGCGGGCCGTCGGATCGATGCTGCGGCCGTTATCGTCCAGCAGCCGGTGATCCCGGACCACCAATGCCTGCCCGCCGACATGCACGGCAACCACGGCCATGCGGTTCATGGTCAGAGTGCCGGTCTTGTCCATGCAGAAGACCTGGACCGCGCCCAAGGTCTCCACCGCGTCCAGGTGTCGCACCGCGACATTGCGCTCTCGCATCTTGCCGATGCCCATCGCCAGCGTCGTCGTCGCCACTGCCGGCAGGCCCTCCGGCACCGCCGCGACCGCCAGCGACACCGACGCCTTCAGCATCTGCATCCAGGCGTAGCCGCGCAGCACGCCGATGCCGAACACGCCGACGCAGACCCCGCCGCTGAGCAGCGCAAGCTGCGTGCCCATGCGTCCGAGGCTCTTCTGCATCGGCGTCTCCGGCGACTCGGCATCGCCAACCATGGTCTGGATCTGGCCCAACTCCGTCGCCTCGGCAGTCGCCACCACGACTCCAGTGCCACTCCCGCCGGTCACATGGGTGCCCATGTAGGCCATATTTCGGCGATCGCCCAGCGGTGTGTCGTCCTTGGCGATGAATTCTTGATCCTTCGAGACCGGCATGCTCTCACCGGTAAGCGCAGACTCGTCGACGCTCATGCGATGCGCGCGCAGCAGACGCACGTCAGCAGCAATATAGGTACCAGGCGTCAGCAGCAGCACGTCGCCCGGCACCACATGTTCCACCGGCACCGACACGGCTTCACCGCCACGCAGGGCCTTGACCTCCCGGGCGCCGGTCTGGGTCAGGGCGGTGATCGTCCGCTCGGCCTGGCGCTCGGTGATGAAGCCAATGATGCTGTTGATCAGCACGACCCCGAGTATCACGATCGCGTCGAGCAAACCGCCAGTCAGCAACGCCACACCGGCAGAGACCCCGAGCAAGGCCACCGGCAGACTGTTGAACTGGGCGAAGAAGATGGAAATATCCGAGCGCTTGGCCGCCGCAGTCAGACTGTTCTCGCCGAAGCGCCGCAGCCGCTCCATGACTTCTTCCCTGGACAGGCCAATCTCGGTCTTAGTGCTCAGTTCCGCGACGACTTTGGCTAAGTCCAGCGCAAACCAGACGCGTATCTCCTGCATCTCCCGGCCTCGCGCCTGCGCTGGCGGCGGCGCGCCGGCCAGGACGGCCAGGCTAGGCAGTTGGGCATAACGGGCGCCGATACTCCGCAGCATGCCGGCAAAGCCGTCCAGCGCGTGGGACACGGCGTAACGCGAGCGGCGGCGATGATGGGCTGCGCTACGGAGCGCATTTGGGACAGGCTTGCCAACCGGTGCCAGCTGCAGCCGAGCATCAATGACGGCAATAATTTCATTCAGCGTGATGCCATCGCCGAAGCGCACCAGCATCCGGCCGGTCACTGGATTCGCGTCCACGGCGCGCACGTCGGCAATCGCCGTCAGCGCGGTCTCAAGTCGCCGTTTGAGCGATGGCGAGCGGTATAGGCCACGTACCTGCAGCCGAACGCGGCCGCGGCAGCAATCGTGAATGACTCGACTGATCGAAGAGGAGTTGATGGTTTCAGGCACCTTGGGCATTGCGCTCGCTCGCGGTTAGATTTCGCTGGGCGACGCGTACTTCAGTGGCTAGGCAGCCGCATCACGTCGGATTGACGTTCAGTTATATAACGACTCAATGTCCAGGATGTAACGAAAAAAATACTATTCTATGACGGTTTAATGACACCCCACCAAAGACCCCATTGATCGAAAGACTAAGATGTTCGTCGAAGCCGAGATTGAGAACGGCCCATTTTCGTGACCTTGATCGACACTGGACCCAACGACGGCGATATGAGGATCAATAGTCTCCAGTCAGGCGCAGCCAACCGCGGATCCAGGGCCGGGCGACCGCTTTGATTAGAGACCGGTCCAGGGCCGGGCGCAGCCTGTGCCTAGGCTGCCGAGGCAGCGCACGCCAAGCAGACTGGTTGCGTGCCGCCCCCTCGGCGAGAGACCAAGCCGGTGCTGATGTGGATTCTTGCCCTGATACAACGCCAGCAGCCCGATTGACTGCCCGGCTGGCCCGCACAGTTCCCATGGGCCGGTCCGCACGCCGCGCCGGCAACGCTCGGCGCAGCGGGCTGCCGATCCAGGGCCACAGCACCATCAACGGATTCAGCGAAGACGAAACATAGGTCAGAGAGCAGGCCAGCAAGATAACACCCGCATCACGCCGCTGGCCGTCGTCCATGCAAGAGTCGCGCAACAGCGGTAGTGCACGGCCAAAGCTCGCGTTCAGCTCCGAAGGGAGCGCCGCGAGCTGCGCGAACAGGCTAGTGGCCAGCATACCCGCCGCTGCAATCCCGACCAAGGCCGGCATCGTCCCCTGTGCAATCATGGCCGCCACGGGAACGGCGATCAGCAGCACCGTGCCGACATCGCCGCTGACCCTCGATACGCGAGCCAGCCTGAGATGCAGCCGAAACGGCCAATACGCCTCGGCGTCCTGTAGCGCGTGTCCGACCTCGTGAGCCGCTGTGGTCGCCGCTGTGAGGCTGCGGCGCTCGAAACGCGCGCGACTTAAACGAACGGCCTTGGCCAGCGGATCGTAGTGGTCCCCCAAGTCAGTGAGTTCAACACGTACCAAAAAGAGATCTTTGCGGTCGAGCATCTGCCGCGCCAGCAGATTGGCCGGCAGGAGACTGTTGTCGACGACGTCGTGGCGCCGTAGCAATCGATTGGCCCAAAGACGAGGACCGAAGGCAGCGGCGAGGATCGGGATCAAGAGGACGGCAGGATGCATGGTGACGAACGGGGCTAGGGATGACACTGCCATCAAGCATAAGCCTCCCCGCTTGGGCTCGCCAGCGGCTGTTAGGCGCTCGCCCGCGACGCCGTGACCCCGTGGATCTGTTAGAATTACATGACTATCACCCAGCTGGAGATTCTGCCATGCCGCACAAGAAAGCCCTCGAGATGCTTAAAAAGGGCAACATTGACAGCTTCAACAAGCTGGTTAAGGAGCGCCGCAAGGCAGGCAAGAGCAACGTCGATCTCGACGATCAAGACCTAAGCGGCCTAAAACTTCGCGAGACCGATCTGCGGAAGGCGCATCTTAACGGTGCAAACCTGCGCAAAGCCGATCTAAAGGGCGCGAATCTAGCGGGCGCCCGATTGCGGCAAGCCGATCTGCGCGGCTGCGATCTGCGCGAGGCAGACCTGCGTGATGCCGATTTACGTCGGGCCAAACTCAAGGGCGCAACGCTGAAGAAGGCCAAAGTAAAGGGCGCGCGAGGCCTAGACTGAAGCCTCGCCTAGCCTGAAGCCGCGAAGCAATCGCCGTCACATTCGGTTTAGGACAGGCTAGTTCGCGCCAGGCTATGCCATGCGGCGCAGCAATATTCCGCGCAACGCTCAGGCAAGTCAGCCACTCAACCTGGCGAAACCGGGAAGCCGCGTTTTTTTATACGCCGCTGGTCGGAGACCTGGGCAGTCACGCGTCAAGACCAGATACCAGCTTCCGATACGGAGGATTCGTCTAGGACGAGGCCTTTCGCCATTGCCGCGCCACCAAGACCTTCGCTCACCACCCCTCGACCGGACTGAATTCTCGGCTAGCCACCGATTCCTCGTCGCGTAGCGCATGATAGGCATCGCGAACGCGATCGGCGCCATACTCGCGCTCTAGACGGCGCACGATGAAATGTCCGCGGGCTACGTCCTGATAGTGCTGCATAAAGATGAGATTAAGCGCGGCGCCGCTCAGCGCACCCGCCACCGGCACCATCTGGGCCGCGACCTTGTCCGAGACCACGACCCCAAACCGCGCCGCGATGGCGCGAACAATCTGAATGACGGCTGGGACATGCGGCCCCTCTGCCGAACCGACAAACTCAACGACGCTTTCGAAATGCAGACCGAGCGTCAAGCGCATACCGTAGTAGCCGATTTCGGCAGCCTCGTCGTCCTGCGTTCGCCCGCCCAGCGCGAAAACCTGAACACAGGCGAGTCGCGTCTCGCAACTGTAATGAGGATCTTCGCCCTCGCTGCGTGCAATAGAGGCGATGGAACGCATCATCAGCCCAGTGGCGAACGGCAGCTCGGCGAGCGTGCTCAAAGGTCCGAAGAAGCCCCCTACAGCCCCGGCACCGGCCACAGCGACCTTGTGCGCCCAATCACGGGATGGCGGTGACAGGTTCAGCTGGCGCGGCACCGGCATCGAGCCGACCGCCAGACTGAGCGTGCGGCGCATGCTGGTCTCGGCGCTGTGGTCCAGCCACCGCCTCCAATCGCGCGGCAACAGCTTCATCGCCTCCTCGAACGGCGATGCAAGCACATCGCTGAGGCGCGCCGCAAGGGATGGATGCTCAAGCTGCCGATAGGACCATTCAAGCTCGCGCACGGCTGAATCGGGTAGTCCGTAGCTGATCAGATCTGCCATGATACGCCTCGTTTATATAATAGTGCGGGCTGTAAAAGCCGAGTTTTCTTGAAACAACTCGGAGAATAGACTGCGCCACTACCCCTAAGCATAGACGCTAGAGACGGCCAATCCGACCGCGGGCGCACCAAAAGGACATTGCGCACCATTTGTTACGAATTAATGACAAATGACAAAACGATGACGCGCCTGACTGATTGCTTTATGCTCCCCAATGTACCGGGAAACGCCTCCCCCCGCATGCTCAATCTTTAAGCTTGTGCACGCGTATCAGGTCGCCACCGATGCACAGATTTGGTGGGACCTTTGGTTCGACAGCATCCTGCGAATATCCCTAGATAGCGAGGAGACTCGACAGCCTTTCCATGACTAAAGCCACGACCACGGGCCGCCATTCGCTGGGTCGCCGTCAACATCTGGGCGTCGAGGAGTTCTTCTACTTCTTTCTGCGTCTGCGCAAGAACGAGGTCCGACAGACCGTCGGCAACCTCGAACTGCACTATCCGGATGACGACCTCGCCACCCGCGCACGCCGTCTCACGAACGCGAAGCTTGGTTTAGCGTTGGTGGGCGGAAGCCTGCTGCAACTGCCCGGGCTCATTCCAACCGTCGGCCAGGCCCTGAAGATTGCCGGAGTCGTCGGCGCCAGCCAGATGCTGACCCGCATGCATCTCTACCTGATCCTTGAGATCGCTTGCGTCTATGGTGAGGACATCGACGATGTCGCAAGGGTTCCCGAGATGATCGGCGTGGTCGCCGCGACCGGACTTGGTGCCCTTGCCCCGTCGCTGCTCAGCTCCTTCCAGATCAATCCGCTCTATAGCGTACCCGCCGGCGCCCTGTCGATGGCGACGGCGACCAAGCTCATCGGCGCATCCGCCGCTCAGTTCTACGGGTCTGGCGCCCGCGCGAACACACCCGAGCCGGTTCCGGCCGGCGGCTAGTCCGGTGGCGAGGCGCCGGAGCAATCACACACTCAACGGTCACGGACCAGAGCAAAAACTATGCATGAGATGACCGCTGTAACCATTGCGACCACGGTCCTGATCTTCGCCGCGACGATCTATGCGGTGATCAAGGGCACTATCGACAGCTCTGCCGCGGCACTGCTCGGCGTGCTGGTCATGATCTGGACCGGCACCATGACCGAGTCGCAGGCGTTCAGCGCCGTCGACTGGAACGTCATCGCGATCCTGCTAAGCATTTGGATCATAGCGGGTTATCTCGGCAAGACCGGCATCCCGGAATGGCTTGCGGGCGAAGCCCTACGACTCTCGCGCGGGCACGGTGGCTTGCTGGTGATGATGCTGTCCATGCTGTCTGGGATCATCTCCCTGGTGGTCGACAACGTGGTCGTCATCCTGATGCTGGCACCGGTGGCGATACCGCTGGCCAGACACCTGAAGATACCGCTGACGCCGGTGATCCTGATGATCGGCTTCAGTTCCAATTTCATGGGTACCGCGCTGCTGCTCGGCGATCTTCCGCCGCAGCTGTTGCACAGCGTCGCCCACGCCGAGTTTGGCGAGTTCATCTGGCAGCATGGACGTCCCTCCTCGTTCCCGATCCTGATGGTCACATTCGTGTTGACCCTGGCGGTCATGTATTTCTACGGATTCCGCGGCAGTCGTCGATCCGCTGGCGCCGACAGCGCCAAGAACACTCAGGTATCCACGGGGGGGGCAACGCCCAAGCCGGTCGGCGCTCAGGTCGCGGACTCGGCCGCGAATCCGAATGCCCTGCCCTTCTCCACTGAGATTCCGGACATGCGCTTCGCGCGCATTGTCATGTACTGGTTCGCCGCGACCATCCTTGCAATGACGTTTCGCGAACAGCTCGGCAAGTTGCTCGGTTTCATCGCCCTAACAGGCGCGATCGGTCTGGTCGCCCACGTCGAAATTCTCGGTAGTCGAATCAAAAAGCCCGAATTCGAAGAAATCTTGCAGGAATTGGACTGGCGTGCCGTGTTTTTTTACATCGGTCTTTTCGCACTGGTGGGCGGCTTCGAGCACACCGGACTATTGAACCAACTGGCCGCTTTGCTCGAGCCCTTGTTCCGTGACAATCTCGCGTTAGGCGCGACATTGCTGTACTGGATGACGGTGCCGATCGTTGGCGTTGTCGAGCACGATGCCTACATCCTGACCTTCCTTTACATGATCCGCGATATCGGCGCCACCGGGGTGGATCCCTGGCCGCTCTACTGGATGCTGGTTTGGTCCGGCACGCTGGGCAGCAACTTGACCATCGCCGGTGCGCCAGCGCTCTATGTGGCCCTGAACATCTGCGAGCGGGAGGAGAAGCGAAAGATCAGCCTGAAGGAGTTTCTGCGCTGGAGCGTCGTGTTCGCGATTACGTCCAGCGCCATCTGCTATGTGTTCGGCATGTGGATTTGGGTGCTGCCGAACGCTTAGGAAGATGCTAGTTTATTCCAGGGACGGAACAAATCAGCGCGCAAGGCGCTCCAGATGAATAAGTGGGTGGTTTCCGCTTTGCTTCGTTTTTCGAATCGCTCGCGGTCCTAAAGAGTCACTGGACATCCATCGCCCGCGCGAGAAACGAGAGGAATCCCCGGCTCCATTGCCCTGTTTTGAAATGATCGTCGATTCTCAAGTCAAGGCCCTCAGTACATACCAATGGCTACCAACATCTGGGCCATCCGCAACCCAACGCCGAGGAGGCATCCATGTTCAATCGTGTTCTGATACCGCTGGATGGCTCCGCACTGGCGGAGCAGGTGCTCCCCTACGGACGACAGATCGCCGACGTCTGCAGCGCCCGGATCGAGCTGATCAGCGCAGTCGAGCGCGAAGACCTGCCCGAGGATGCCGTCGCCGAGGTCGAGCAGGAGCGGCGCGACTACCTCAAGCGCATGACTGAATCCCTACCCGCTGCCTTCAGTACGACCTCCGTGTGCCGGCGCGGCCGACCGGCCGACGTCATCGTCGACCATGCCGGCGATGACGAGGGTACGCTGGTCGCGATGGCAAGCCACGGCTATTCCGGCCTTCAGCGCTGGCTGCTCGGCAGCGTCGCGCACAAGGTCGTTCAGGCGGCGAACACGCCGGTGCTGCTTCTGCCGACTGGGGCGACCAGTCCGACCGGCGGACCGGTCGAATTTGAGCGCATGATCATCCCGTTGGACGGCTCACCGCTGGCCGAACGGGTGCTCGATGACGCCATCGCGATATGCCGCTCCCTGAACATGGAACTGATTCTGGTGCGCGCCTATAACCCGAGTTTTCCTGGGTCGACAGTGCGCATGAAAGAGGTCTCTACAATTGTTCACGACTCCGCAGAGAATTATTTGAAAGACGTTCAGCAGCGCCTTCAGTCCGAGAATCTCAAAGCCATCTCCTACAAGGTGTTGCGTGGTATACCCGCTGAGCAGATCACCAATTTTGCGCTTGAGACGCCGAACAGCATCACCGCCATGTGCACCCATGGCCGCCACGGCGTTGGCCGCTGGCTACTCGGCAGCGTCACCGATGCCGTTATCCATTCCGCCGAAGAGCCGGTACTGGTTATCCGGGCGCCGGGCGATGACCACTGACACCGCACGAGCGAACTCATTTTGACAAGTTCTCGTCATGTGAGAACGAATATTATTCCATGAGGTCGACGAGATAGCCTCGTAGGCTTTGATATCGTTGCGACATCATCACCAGCGGAACTATTGTATGCAATCGCGATTCGAGAGGAGAATCACATGGCTCTGCCCTTCCCCCTAATCCCAGTATTGATTGGTGCCGCCATAGGATCGCTGGTCACCTATATCCTCACTGCTCGGAACGCTCGCAACCAACTAACGGATGCCTTCGATGACATCGGCGACGCGGCGCACGACGCGGTGAAAAAGGGAGCGGATGTTGCAGAGAATACAGCGGATGCTGTCGGCGATGCTGCGAGAAAGGCATCATCCTAAGGCCGCCATAAGTTTGCAGAGCATCCGCTCGTCTTCTTTTCGCTCTCATTCGGAGAAACTGTTGTGGCTTCAAAGAAAAACAAAGCAGATAAAGACAAGAGTTCAGGGAACAAGTCCAAGCGTTCGGTTGCGTCCACGGCGACGGAACTGGTCGGAGAAGTGGAAAAGACCGCAGAAGCTCTTGTCGGCGAAGTAAAGCAGTTGTTCGATAATCTGACTGAAAAAGTATCGGCCGTAGCAAATTCAGCGGTCGAGACCACCGCGTCGGTAGCCGACAAGGTCGCCGTAAAAGAGCCAGCTCAGTTGATTCGTGGGTTGCTTGGCGACGTAAAGGAAGCAGGAGAGACCTCGCTCAACGCAATATCAGAAGGATTCAGCTCCTTGCGTCATCGAGTCCTCTCCCCGGTCGAACCAGACAAGAAGAAGTCGAAAGGAACGTCGAAGAAGCCAAAGAAAGGGCAGGATTCTGCGCAACAGACGGCCTCTGGCGAGGCACCAGACGCCGGTACGCAGAGTCCTGCTGCGAAGGCCCCAGCGAAAAAGAAAGCAACCGCCGCCAAGAAAGTCGCGAAAAAGAAGGTCGTAGCGGCCAAGAAAGTAGCGACGAAAAAGAAGGTCGCTGCAAAGGAAGCCGCCGCAAAGAAAGCGCCCGCCAACAAGAAGACCGTGGCCAAGAAAGGCATCGCGCAGGAACCGCCAGCTGCGGAAAAAGATCAAGGCTGAGTGACTGCTTTGCGGCTTCCGTGCGACTCGGCAACCCTTCGGTCCGCGCAGTCGACACCAACTTAGAAGGAGAAGAGCCGCCTGTACCTGATATCGCCTCGCCGGACCCTCCTCAAGCCCAATCAGGGTCAACTATCGCAATTGTTGGCAACCTAAGACTCCCTGATGTTTCGCCGGTCACAGGGAGATGATGCGGATGCTATTGGGCGTTTTCTTTCCGCAGTACTCTATTACCGCGAGGCATCGTCTACCAATACTTCGGGTATTTTGGTTCTCGCGTTGCGTTGTTAAAAATAAGAGCGACTCCCGTAATTGTGAGGGCACCTACAAGAGTTGGAAATAGCAAAAAGTCCCAGGCCGGCATATTGACTCCTAGGTGGCGCCGGAGTCCGTCCCACGGCGCAATAACCTGAATCCATACGGCCGACCCTGAAATTTGGTTGTCTTCAGGGATACCGTGCTCTTTGTGCACGAATTCTTAGGCGAGATTGCCAGCCGCTCGAACAGGCTGCTGTGCCGGGCGGCGTCGGTCCCGTAGCTCGTTGTCCCCTTGGGTGCTAGTCCCTTTCCACAACGACTTGCGCGTATGAGCCAGTTGGCGCATCGCCCGGCCGACGGAATGCTGACGAGTTCAGCGCGCACCTAACGATTGGTGGACTGCTTGCGAACACTGAGGCGATTGATCGGCATCGAGAATCCGCCGTCGCCGTCGGATGCCCGCGCGGCGAAAAATGACACCAGCTCGGCGAGCATCTCGGCGTGGGCCGCCGGGGAGAGGGCGAAGGAGGCATAAAAGAAGCCCGCGGCTTCTCGCGCGAGCACATCCGGGGCTGCGTGGAGGCTGACGACGGCAGGTTCGATCTCAACCCGAGCGCCATCGAAGGAGTCCCGCACCAGCGTCGCGACCGACGCCGTGGTGCGCACGCGTGCGTCACCCATGTCGCTCAAGCCGTAGCCTGGACACTCTCGCTGGACCCAACCATAGATCAGATGATGGACCGCTTCATAACCTGGGGCCGCGCTCAATTCGCCGTCAATGATGGCTGAGAAGACGCCACCAGCTCGCAGCACCCGCCGCACTTCACCCAGCACCGGTAGAACCGGGTCCATCAAGGTCAAGGCCCAGTGACAGAGCACGACGTCGATACTGGCATCTGCAAGAAAAGGCATGTCCTGTGCCATGGCGTGATGAAATTGCACGGAGGCATCCGAAACGCGCTGCTGCGCCAAGCCGAGCTCATCCGGGCTCATATCCACCGCAACCAGCTCGATGCGATCGCCGCATTGTTCATGGCAGAGCGCTGTCAATAAGCCGCTGCCACAGGCAAGATCGAGCACTCTGCGATGGCGACTCGGGTCGACGATCTCCGCCAACCACTGGTAACTATTGCGTCCGTTCGAGTCCCGACAACGCCCAGCGCAGGCCTCGGTGAAACCGGGGCGGTCGCGATGTACCGCCAGCAGGTGATCACGCAGTTCAGCTTCGCTTGGCTGTTCACGCTGCCGCAACCGCTGCGTCCAGCGCGTCTCGAGAGCGCACGTCGGTTTCATATTGATCGCCCGCGTACGCACAGAGCGCAGGTGCGGCGACGGTTTGCGTCAAACATCATAGTTTCGCCTCAGCTTCGCGCCTGCAGGAAGATCAGCATGACCCGCTGCGGGAACCACCAGCCGTCATCATGGCGGCAGTTCGCGAGGTAGTCGCCGGTGGCCGGGTGCGCTAGCAGATCGTCCAGATCCACTGAGTCGTCAAAAACGCAGCGCTGAAGATAGCCCTGCACACGACTACGTTCGGCGACCGGAGCGCCATTGCGGTAGCTGATCACACGCGTTTCGGCGTCGACGCCCATTCGCTCCAGTGCGGCGACGATCTCCTCCGCGCTGATGTACGCAACGCCCTGACCGCCATGAAAAGCGTCGAGATAGTGCCGATAGAAGCGCAGGTAGTGGGCATCGGCGCAGGCATGTGCGATGAACCCCGCACCGCCAAGGGCATGCATGAAACGCTCGAGACCACGCTCCAGTTCCGCGGCAGGTAACGCATAGAGCGCATGAGTTGCCCAGACGATGTCGAAGGCGCCACGCGGGCAGTCGAGACCCTGCAAGGTCGTCTCGAAGGTCTCACCCGCCTCGAACGGCGCCGCGAGCGCCCGGCGTGCCTCGGCAATGGAAAAGGCGGACGGATCGAGCAATGCGTAGTCCACCGGCAGAATCGGTGCAGACGCCAGATCCGCATCCCGCAACAGCGCCGCCGGGAACTTGCCGGACCCGCAGGCAACATCCAACAGCCGCAGCGGGCGCTCCCCTGCCCGCTCCTGACAGCCTTTCAGCCAATGCTTCCAGTCGAGGGCCTGGGCCAAGTGGCGATAATCGACCGATGCGAGGGCGTAGAAGTCCTCCATCTCGCGTCTGCCCGCCTCGCTCCAGTGTTCGCAGCTCCGCTGAAAGGTGTCAGACATGTGGACGAGACTCGCTGGGCGGATGCTCCATTCCGGCCTGTTCGGGCGGCCAGCAGACAGGGTTCAGTGCACTGGCGGCCGGTTCGCCGGGCCGGATCCCAGGAATGAATTTCTCCCAATCGCCGGAAACCATGGTGGGCAGATCCACGACCCGGGCGCCGTCCGCAAAGTAGGTGTTCGCTAACACGATTCGACTTCGACGCGTGCGATTCGGGTCAGCGGTGTGGAAGCTCAGATTATGATGGAAACTGACCTCGCCAAGCTCAAAAGGCCCGTTCTCCACGGCGACAGTATTTCTGCGAAAGGCCTCCGCAACACGGCGGTCATAGCTGGTATCGAACTTGTTAAACGGAATATCCGCGACGAGCTCATGGACGCCGATCGGTTTGGCGAAGGCGAGCGGTCCCATCGCTGTCGGAATCGGCTGAGCGGGAATCCACGCGGTGACGACATCCTGCGTCGCCAGCGGAAAATGCTGATCGTCATGGTGCCAGGGCGTGCGTCCACATCCCGGTTCCTTCGACAGTACATTGTCGTGATAGAGACGCACACGCGGGATATCGAGCAAATCGGCCGCGATCCTCGCGATGCGCGGACTCAACACAAACTCGCGCATCAGCGGATTGCTCAGCCACACCATCTCAAGGCTGAGAAAACGCGCACTCGCATCGTGATCCAGTGTGGTCTCAAACGCGGCCTCCAAGAGCCGGACCAACTCATTGCGCAGTCGCAGTACGGCGCCCGGCGAAAGCACGCCGCGGAGCTTGATATGGCCGTTGACGAGAAACTGCTCGCGCTCGATCTGACCAATGGGGTACCGAGAACGCAATTCCGAGGCCAGCTCGGCGTCGTTGGGCAGGTTCATCACCGGCAGCGGGTCGATCTCACGGAACCCATCCACGGGTTGCCCGGCATCGTCGGCCAACGTGAGGTACCAATCCCACCAGGCCTGGTTGTCTTGCTCCCAGGCCTGATTGACATCGCTGCGGCGGGCGTTCTCGCCCGACAGACGTGGATTGGAGGCGAGACGCCTCGTGGCATCGCTCTTCATCCGCAATAGGCCAGGCAGTGAACGCTGAACAACCGCTTCGAGTCCGTCCAGACCTGTTCGGCCTCGAAACCCGCACGCGCGGCGAGAGTGTGAAACTGCTCGACGCTGAACTTGTGGGAGCATTCGGTGTGTATGCTCTCGCCCTCGCGGAACGCAAAGGTGCGACCCGCAACCTGGACCTGCTGATCGCGGGTGCTGAGCAAGTGCATCTCGATGCGGCTCAGTTCCGGCTCGAAGAAGGCGTGGTGACGGAAAGCGTCAAGATCGAAATGACCGTCCAACTCGCAGTTTATGCGCGCAAGCAAGTTCAGATTAAAGGCTGCGGTAACGCCGTCGGCATCGTTATAGGCGGATTCCAATACCTGGCGATCTTTGACCAAATCGACTCCGATCAACAGGCGTCCATCCGCGCCGAGCAGTTCACCGACCCGCCGCAGCAGAACTCCTGCGTCCCGCGGCTCGAAGTTTCCGATGGATGATCCTGGAAAAAAGGCCGCTCGGGGATGCTCGTGGTCGTCCACAGGTAGCACAAAGGGGACCGAATAGTCGGCACAGACGGCATGGATCTGCAGCGTCGGAAAGATCCCCGCCAGCGTGTCGGCAGACTGCAGCAGGTGCTCCCTAGAGATATCCACCGGCATATAAACGGCCGGGCGAAGTGCCTCCAGCAGCACACGGATCTTGAGGCTGCTGCCACTGCCAAGTTCAACCAGCAGCGCATCGCGGCCTAGCCACTCGGCCATCTCCGTGCCATGGTCGCGCAGGATCTGGATCTCGGTGCGAGTCGGATAGTATTCCGGCAGCTCGCAGATAGCGTCGAACAGCTGCGAGCCCTCCGCGTCGTAGAAGAGTTTCGGCGACAACGTCTTTTGTGGCAATGCCAGCCCCTTCAGCACGTCGGCCCGCAGGTCCGCAGGGGTTGGATGCAAGTCGTGAAACACGAAGCGTTCCGAGTGCGAGCCGCTGGCTGCGGCTGCTTCGATTGCAGAGCTGGTTAGCGATGACGACTGCGAGTTCTCGGGAGTGGCTGTGCGCCACGGCGAATGAGAAGTACCCTTGCCGGGTTTGTTCATATCTTTTCCTCGGCGGGACCACCATTCGTGCTGCGAATGCGGTCACCTCTGTTTCCGATCGAGTCCTGCGAGCCTGGTTCCCCCAAACGTGGAGATCCGCGGCAGCGACATGGGTTGGCGCATGCCAAAGCGGTATTTGGTTCGGGTCTGGATTTGCTGACCGGCCGCACAGCGATTAATTTGCGGATCCGCGTGCATGCCTGATCCGTCACGCGAAAGCCCTGTTGAGCGGGCGCGCGTGCCCGGGGGGTCTAACCGCCGTGTCCGCGGTGGCCGCCAACCGACCTGGGGCGGCACTCGTTGACCAGATACAATGCAGGCCGTAGCCAAAAGTTACAACCAATTCCGCCCCGAACGCTCGAATCCCAGGTCGAATTGTCGGCGTCAGGCTGGTCTTCTTCAGTGCTCGGCGATTGCGGGGCTTGGGCGAGCGGGTCGAATAGCGACAGCCGCTGGTCACCTTGTCCAGCATCGGCAAACCGTGCCCTGGGAGACCTGGTCGTCGCCAAACGCGAATCGCGGCGGCTGACCAGACGCGGGGTTATTCAGCCTTCCCGCGGACTCCCCTGCTCCGTATACGCATGTTCACGGCAGATCAGTTCCAGATCATGGTCTGATAACGATTCACCTGTCAGACCGCAACGAAATCCGGTGGGCATCGAGCGGTTGAAGCGGCAGGTACGGCAGGGTGCGAACGTCTTGAAGCCATTGGCCTGCTGAAAGGACCGCAGCGGACGCTCCAGACCATCATTGAGGCGATTCCGAACATCAGTATCCGATCGCGCCATCGCGTCCTCAAGGCGCTGATCGGTCTTCAAATCGCGCAGTAGTTCTATTCCTCGATCCGTCAACCGGAGATCCTCGACCCATCAACCGGAGATGGAGCGATCTCCGGTCGACGGCATCGCAAGTCTTTTCAGCAATCCCTTGGCTTCCAGCCCCTTATCGGTCTGCGAGACCGACCCCTTGGTTTGCCCGAGGAATTCCGCGAGGGGCTCGATGCGCAGCAATTCACGCCCGCAACAGTCCTGCTCAACGTCAATCGTCCCCGCGGAGTGCATCTCCCGCAAGGATCTTGCGTAGAAATAGCATCCCGTTTCCGAGCTTGAGGTAGTGTCGGTAGGACTGAGCGCCGAACCATTGCGGCGCGATCAAATACATTGTCCCGCTTATCTGGTGCTCCGTGTCGAATCCGTCTTCCGCGAAAGCCTCCAGCATCTGATCGCGCACGGCCTGGGGCATGGTCGCGTACATGGTGACAAACGCGATGTATTCCTGGGCCGCGAGCGTAGGTCTTGGAATGGCGAAGTTGCAACTGGCGATGGCGTGTGCAACCTCGTGGGAGATCAGACTTCGATAGAGCACTGGGCTGGCCGGCACTCCGAAAAACTCCCCCCTCAATTGAAACTCACGCAGTGTCAGGACATAGACCCGCCGCTCGGGATGCACATAGCAGCCGAGGGCATCGTGCTCGACGCCCGAGGGCAAGCGCTCGACGATTCGGATCCGAATCTCATCGCTGGTGTCGAGGCCTTTTCCGTCGAGAAAACTGATCGCGTCGGCCGCGCCTTGACAGGCATGTTGTGCATCCCTCCGGTCTGTGGCCAGCACCAGGACGTTCCCAGTCCCGCAGCGGAGTGCTGTCGCTTGGGCATGGATCAGAGCGGGCAGCAACAGAGCGAGCAGAAAAAGCAGAAAACGCGGGGCGAGGGAATGCTCGTCTTGGTCCGAAAACGCCTTTGTAATGCCAGCCGATCGCACTTTTCTCACCGCTATGTGGCGGAGCGGCCGTTGAAGTGTTCCCGACCTGAATCGTCGTCCTGAGACCGCCACTCGGTAGACGGGTGAGTTCCTCGATCACGGCGGATACCCTGCCTCTATAAGGATAGGACATCCCTAAGCGGTGCGGCGCATCTCGCGCGACGAGCGCGACATCATGCACAAAAATGGTCTCGGTCAAGGACACAAGAGAACGCCCCGCAAAAGCAACGATGAGACACAAACCAAGGGTGGCACGCTCCGAGTCGATTCCGCGGAGCACGTCCACGGACCGTTTCGAGGCTGCCGCACAAGGTCACAACGCCCGGGCCATGATCACGGCATCCTCACGTTTGGCACCGTCGCCGTCGCGGTCCGGATAGTAGCCTTGGCGCAAGCCCACCTCGTCAAAACCTTCGCTTTGATATAGCGCGATTGCGGATACGTTGGATGCGCGCACTTCCAAGAAGGCCGTGTCGGCATCCCGATCGCGGGCTATCGTCATCACGCGCTGCAACATCCACCGACCGATACCCTGATTGTGCAAATCGGGGTGCACGCACAGATTCAGCAAATGGCACTCGCCGGCCGCCACGGACATAACGGCATGCCCGATGACCTCGGCGCCCTGCTCGACGACCATGCAAAGGTAGCGAACACGTAGGCAATCGCGAAAGACGGCCTCCGTCCAGGGCGAGAGATAGGCACGACGCTCGACGCTTAGCACCGATTCAAGGTCTGCTTCCTGCATCGTGCGCAGCGCGATAGCTGGTTGTTTGATGACGGCAACCATTGACGAATTGAAAACCAGCCGGCCTCGGCTTGCAAAAGGGGCTGAGTGAAGCTCAATGCTCACTATCGATATCCGGAGCATTTGCTGACCTTGGTCATACTTCGCGGCGATTTCAGCAGGCACCTCGACAATCATCAGCCGATGCATCGAGGAATCCGGCTATATTTCGGTGTTCCATATTCGGAATACTGATGGTTGCGGCCGATTCGCGACCGCAGCTCCTCCCCTCACGTCAATCCAATCATTGCGGGACCAATCGATGTCGCAGCAGCACATGGTCACTTTGGACGGCAACGAAGCCGCCGCCTACGTCGCCCACATGACCAATGAGGTCATAGCCATCTACCCCATTACGCCAGCCTCGAACATGGGCGAATGGGCCGATGAATGGTCGTCCCTCGGTGTCAAGAATCTGTGGGGAACGATACCCGACGTGATCGAGATGCAGAGCGAGGCCGGTGCCGCCGGCGCCATCCACGGCGCGCTGCAGGCGGGGTCTTTGTCGACTACGTTCACGGCGTCTCAGGGACTCCTGCTGATGATCCCGAACATGTACAAGATCGCCGGTGAACTGACACCAACGGTCCTGCATGTATCCGCGCGCTCATTGGCGGCGCAGGCCCTTTCGATCTTCGGCGACCATTCCGACGTGATGTCTTGCCGTGCCACCGGCTACGTCATGTTGTGCTCGGCGTCGGTGCAAGAAGTCATGGATTTCGCGCTGATCTCTCAAGCCGCGACGCTGGAAGCGCGCGTGCCGTTCCTGCACTTCTTCGACGGCTTCCGTACCTCTCACGAGGTGACCAAGATCGACAAGCTGCCGGTCGAAACCGTGCGCGCGATGATCGACGAGGACCTCGTGACCGCCCATCGTGAACGGGCGCTGAACCCGGACCACCCCGTCATCCGCGGCACATCGCAAAACCCGGATGTCTACTTCCAGGGCCGTGAGAGTGCGAATCCCTTCTACGAGGCCGTGCCGAGCATCATTCAGGCACAGATGGACAAATTCGCCGGCCTGACTGGGCGCCAGTACAAGCTCTTTGAGTACGTTGGTGCCGAAGACGCCGAGCGCGTCATTCTGTTGATGGGCTCCGGTATCGGGGCCGCACAGGAAACGATCGAGCACATGGTCGCACGCGGTGAGAAGGTGGGCATGATCAAGGTGCGCCTGTTCCGCCCCTTCAGCCCATCGCACCTGCTCGCCGGGATGCCGGTCACCGCCACGAAGCTGGCCGTGCTGGACCGGACGAAGGAGCCCGGCGCGGACGGCGAGCCATTGTTCAAGGACGTGGTGACGGCGCTGGCCATGGCGGTTGCCTCAGGCAACATGGCAACGATGCCAGTTGTGGTCGGCGGCCGCTACGGTCTGTCATCCAAGGAATTCACGCCAGCGATGATCAAGGGCGTCTTCGACGAACTCGCGAAAGACAAGCCGAAGAATCAGTTCACCGTCGGCATCATTGACGACGTGACGCACACCAACCTGGAGTGGGATCCGTCCTTCAAGCCCGACGCCGGCGAAGGCGTGACCGCCTGTGTGTTCTATGGCCTCGGCTCCGATGGCACGGTCTCGGCAAACAAGAACAGCATCAAGATTATCGCCGAGGAGACGCCAAACTACGGCCAGGGCTATTTCGAGTACGACTCCAAGAAAGCGGGCGCCGTTACCATCTCCCACTTGCGCTTCGGCCCCAAGCCCATCGACAGCACCTACCTGATCGGTGACGACGATGCCAGCTTCGTTGCCTGCCATCAGCCCACCTTCCTTCCGCGCTACGACATGCTGGCCAAGGCCAAATCCGGCGGTACCTTCCTGCTGAATTCCGCCACACCGGCGGACAAGGTCTGGGATGACCTGCCAAAGAGCATGCAACAGCACATACTCGACAAGCAGCTCAAGTTCTATGTGGTGGACGCCTACCACATCGCCGCCGCGACGGGCATGGGCCGGCGTATCAACACCATCATGCAGACCTGCTTCTTCGCCATCTCCGGCATCCTGCCAAAGGACGAGGCAATCGCGCGCATCAAAGAGGCTGTGAAGAAGACCTATGGCAAGAAGGGCCAACGCCTGCTCGATCGCAACTATGCTGCCATCGACGCGACGCTTGCCGGCCTGAATCAGGTCCAGGTCCCCGGCCAAGTCAGCAGCGCCTTTGAACGTCCGTCGGCGGTACCGGGCGATGCCCCGGACTTCATACGCAACGTCACGGCCACACTGATCGAGGGCCGCGGCAACAGTCTACCGGTGAGTCTGATGCCGGTGGACGGCACATGGCCCACTGGAACGACCCGTTTCGAGAAGCGGAATATCGGACTGGAACTGCCCAAGTGGGAAGAAGACCTCTGCACCCATTGCGGCAAGTGTCCGTTGGTGTGCCCCCACGCGGCCATTCGCGCCAAGGTGTTCCCCGCCGACCTGACCGACAACGGCCCGGAGTCCTTCCAGCACGTCCAGATCAAGGGTAAGGACTTTCCGCAGGGCCATCACATTTCATATCAGGTGGCGCCGGATGACTGCACCGGCTGCGGTCTGTGCGTCGAGGTCTGTCCGATCCGCGACCGCAAGGATCCCAAACGCAAGGCATTGAATATGATGCCCGCCGAGGAGCGTCACGACGTCGAGCAGGCCAACTGGGACTTCTTCCTGTCCCTGCCCGAGTACGACCGCACCAAGCTCGACGGCAGCAAGATCAAGCACGCGATGATGATGCAGCCGCTGTTCGAATTCTCCGGCGCCTGCGTCGGCTGCGGTGAGACGCCCTATATCAAGCTCGCCACCCAGCTCTTCGGTGACCGCATGCTGATCGGCAATGCAACCGGCTGCTCGTCCATCTACGGCGGCAACCTGCCAACCACGCCCTACACCACCAATCCCGATGGCCGCGGTCCAACTTGGAACAACTCTCTGTTCGAGGATAACGCCGAATTCGGGCTCGGACTGCGTCTGGCCGTGGACAAGCAGGCCGAACAGGCCCGCGAATTGGTGCTGCTGCTGGCTGACAAGATCGGCACCGATCTGGCCGACGGCCTGATCAACGCCGACCAGTCCGACGAAGCCGGCATCTTCGAACAACGCGTACGGGTCGCCGCGTTGAAGGATAAGCTCAAGACGATGGACGCGCCGGAAGCGCAGGCGTTGTCGGGTGTCTGCGAGCAACTCGTCAAACGAAGCGTCTGGATCGTCGGCGGCGACGGCTGGGCCTACGACATCGGCTACGGCGGCGTCGACCACGTGCTCTCGACCGGGCGCAACGTCAATCTGCTGGTGCTCGACACCGAGGTCTACTCCAACACCGGTGGACAAAAATCGAAGGCGACGCCCATGGGCGCCGTGGCCAAATTCGCGGCCGGTGGCAAACCGACGTTCAAGAAGGACCTGGCGATGATGGCCATGGCCTACGAGAACGTCTATGTGGCCCAGGTATCCTTCGGTGCGAAGGATGTGCAGACCGTGCGCGCCTTCCTCGAGGCCGAGTCCTACGACGGCCCGTCGTTGCTGATCTGCTACTCGCCCTGTATCGCCCATGGCGTGGACCTGTCCAACAATCTGCGCCAACAGGACATGGCCGTGAACTCCGGCCACTGGCCGCTGTTCCGCTATGATCCCCGCAAGCCCGAGATCGGTGAGAACCCACTCCACATCGACAGCAAGCTGCCGAGCATCCCGTACCGCGACTACCTGGCCAGCGAAACGCGCTTCAGCGTTCTGAACCGCACCCATCCGGACGATGCCGAGCGCTTCATGAAGCTCGCCCAGAAGCATGTCCAGAGCAAGTACTCGCTTTACGAACAGCTGGCGAATCTCGCCTGGCAGAAAGCAGAAAAACCAGTCCCGAATGACGAGTAACGCGAATCGGGGGCGAAAGCCCCCGTATCTCGATCATCACAACTCGACACTCGAAACTCGCTTCCGGAGACACCAATGGATCTGACAACCAAGTATCTCGGCTTCGACCTCAAGAATCCCATCGTGCCATCTGCCTCGCCGCTGTCCAAGAGCGTGGATCAGGCAAAGCAACTCGAGGACAACGGCGCCGCGGCGCTGATCATGTACTCGCTGTTCGAGGAGGCCATCACCGCCGAGACCGAGACCATGAACCGTTTCCTGCACCAACAGGACACCGGATTCGCCGAGGCCGACGATGGCTTCCTGCCCGACTGGCAGGACTTCAGCACCGGCATGGAGCAGTACTTGGACAACCTGGGCCGGCTCAAGACTGCGCTGGACATCCCCGTCATCGCGAGCCTCAACGGCGTCACCCCCGGCGGCTGGATCGCCCACGGCAAGGAACTGGAGCAGGCCGGTGCGGACGCGCTTGAGCTCAATGTTTACTACGTCGCCGCGGACATTGGACAGAGTGGCGCCCAGGTCGAGGATCGCTATCTTGAGATCCTGCGCACGCTGAAGGGCCAGATCAGTATCCCCATCAATATGAAGCTCTCACCGAGCTTCAGCTCGGTCGGCAACATGGTGCAGCGTCTGTCCGACGCGGGTGCGGATGGGGTCGCGCTGTTCAATCGCTTCTATCAGCCGGATATCAACATCGACAGTCTGCGGCTGCAGCCGAGCCTGCACCCGTCCACATCCGCCGAAGCGCTGTTGGCGATGCGCTGGATCGCGATCCTCTACGGTCGCATTGACGGCCTCTCGCTGGGCGCAACTGGCGGTATTCACACCGCGGACGATGCCATCAAGCTCCTGTTGGCCGGCACCGACGTGGTGCACCTTTGCAGCACGCTGTTGAAGCACGGCAGCGGACAGGTCGCGCGCATCCTCGCCGGCCTTAGCGACTGGATGGAAGAACAGGGCTTCGAGTCCATCGAAGACGTCCGTGGCCGCGTCAGCGCGCTCGCGGTGCCCGACCCCGCCGACTTCGAACGCGCCAACTACGTCAACATCATTGATGGCTACAGCTTCTCGCCCGGCGTCATGGTTTGATGTTTGTCGCGGGCGGCGGGTTCCCGCTGCCCACTATCGCGATAGCTAGCCCAGCGCAGAGCTTTCCTGACCGCTTACGCGCACCTGGCGAAGGCGCACCTGGCGAAGGCGCACCTGGCGAAGGCCCGCATCAGGCCGCCGATTCTGGTACTTTGCGCGCCCGCAACGGGCGTGTCGTGTACAGTTCACTTCGTGAGAATCAGTTTTCCGTTTCTGGTCAGCAGCAGCATGTACCTCCACTCGCCGTGCTCAATGATGAGCCGGTTGCCGCCGTCGAGTAGATCGTCACTCGCCACCCGTTTCGGCGACTGCTTGGCTGTCGCAGCCTGGTAGCAAGATTGCTGGTTTCGGCCACGACCGAGGGGTTGGTTCATGGTGGTTCTCGATGGCGTTGGTCAGAACTCAGCGGTGAGCCGCAGGCCGAAGATCCAGCCTTCGGGGTCTTCCTGGAGCGGATCGACTTCGGTGCGCTGGTCCTTCATGTACTGCACGTCGGCTGTCAGGCCGAGAAAGTCATTCAGCCCCAGCCGGTAGTAGGCCTCGACGACCTGCGTATGGTCGAAATCGAGATTGCCGCCCGCTAGGTAAGCATAACCAATGCCGATGTTGTCCGGCTCCCGACCCCAGGCGCTGCCACTGAGGTTCAAGCCGCCGGAGTAGAGCGCCTTGTAGTCAACTGCTGCCTCGTCCTGCTGCCAGGTCAAGCGCAGGAAGGCACCGAGGACATCCCCAAGTTCCTGGTCGAAGGAGAGGCCCCATGCCAAGAGCGCCTCCTCATTGGTACCCTCGGGGTCGATAAAGGCGTTTGAAGTACCAACGAGAAGTAGGCGGTAATTGCCGGTACCGAGGCCAGTTCGTGCCTCATAGCCCCCCTGCACACCCCAGAAGTTGTAATTGTTGCCGTCATCATTTTCGCCGATGTTCATCCCCAGGGCGTTGATCGACCAAGGGCCATGGGCCAACTCCAGCGCGGCGCCCGCATCGTACGACGGCAGATTGTAACTGCCTGAGTTCACGAAGGCCTCGTTCATAAATTGGGTGTATTCGTCGTTGGCATAAGCGTTGCCGTCCAGATAGTCGGTGGAGTCGAGGATGCCGAAGGTCGCGCCCAGGTTGCTGTCGTCGCCGAGGCTGAACCGGTGTCGATACCAGGCCGCCAGCAGATAGTCTCTGCCGGTGCCGTTGATATCCTGGACGTCGTCCTCAAGGTCCGCCGCCCAGGGGGCAAGCACCCAGGGAGAAACCGTGTTGAGCCCGTTATCGACGGCGAAGCCGAACTTGATGAAGAACTCGTTGCGATCGTCTGGTGAGAAACTCGCCTCCAGTTGAATCGGCATACCACCGCGACACTGGTTGTCGAAGGAATCCATGGCCCCATCGTCGTCATAGGACTCCGCGGGCAGTCGCGCGGAAACGTCTTGGCACTGCCCAGTGGCGGCGAGTAGACCGTTGATTGACAAGGTCTCGTGTACATCATATGCATGCGCCGAGACGGCAACAGTCAAGAGAATTGGAGCCGCAACAGAGCGGCTTGAGGTGATATACATGGCTATGCGCTTTTCGTCCGGTCATCGTGGTTGCAACAACGGCCTGCCTGTGAAGGCAGCGCGTGCACTTCTGGCTTGGCGCGGAAACTAGATGCGAATGATAACGCTTCTCATTTATTTATACAAGATTCGATGACTCAGTCTTGTCCCAGCAACGTCTCGGCATGCCGAGTTCCGGAAGCAATTCTTCCGGCGGGATCGCAGCGGCCAACAGCAGGATAGACGACAGAACGACGCGCCACTTGACAACGAAAGCACCGCGGTAAGTAAGCGTCCGGCCAACTACAAGATTGACCCCTTTTGTTTCAGGTCGTGCATTTTCAAATTGTGCGGCAGCAGGGCGGCGAGCGCCTCGGGGGACCTCGCACCTGGCAGGTGCTCAAAGAGATGGTT
>JBATTL010000116.1:0-1588 GCA_049670525.1 Thiohalocapsa sp.
GCAGGGCGGTGTCCTGGTTGACCCGCGCGTAGGCAACCTGACCGTCGGTCAGGACCTACGCGTGGGCTTCTCCACCAACGACGGTGTGCACCTCAAGCTATTCGTCTCCGAGAGCCTGGTGCTGCTACTGGATGATCCGGGCGCCATCTGTACGCTGGAGCCGGAAGACGGCTGACGCACGAACGCGCCCCGCCCTGACAACTCCGGATTGCCGGGCGGGACGCCCTGCGACGGCGCATGTCTTCGATGTCTGCCAGCCCATCAATCGGGGCCGCCCTTCGCATCGTCGTCGGCCGCGCGGAGCTCGTAAGGCCCGCCGGCGCGGTTCAGGTTGCGCGCACTGTTGATCAGGGCCACGTGGGTGAAGGCCAGCGGGAAGTTGCCCATCAAGCGCTGCTTGTCGGGGTCGTACTCCTCCTCGGACAAGAGGCCCGCGTCGTTGCGCACGTCGAGCAGACGTTCGAAGAGACGGCGGGCATCAT
Organism: Thiohalocapsa sp.; assembly: GCA_049670525.1. Classification (GTDB taxonomy): domain Bacteria; phylum Pseudomonadota; class Gammaproteobacteria; order Chromatiales; family Chromatiaceae; genus Thiohalocapsa. Next base: position 483 of record JBATTL010000116.1, read on the forward strand.
CTCGGCGCCCGACCCGCGCGAGGTTGTCCACCAGCCAGAAGGAGCTCGGTGAGTCGCGTGTCCCTCGTGATACCTCGCGCGAGCATCCTGCTTCGCGAGGAATCGGTCCTTGGCGACAACCTGGCTTCGTCCCGGATTCGCCCTGCGGTCGCAGCCGCACCCGACTTCCCGTTGGTCCGCCGGGCACGACAGCGTCCTCAAATACTTGACGGCGTATCGGATGCGCTCTGCATATCGCCTCCGCGGCTTCGGGACTATGCCCCTTCGCCACTGCGCCGATACGCTCGCGCCTACGCCTAACGGGGACTACCGGCCCTCGCGTTCGCTCTCCATGGCCGGCAGCAAGGGTCCGCCTGAAGGCGCATTCGCGGCCCAGCCAGACTTCCTCACAAGTGACCGAGTCAGTGCACCAGGTCCCAAGGGCGGACTGCTGATGCTTGATTGCAGAACTGGCACTCGCATTGCTCGAATCTTGTTGGCCAGCGCCCGGGCCGAGGAGACGCAACGAAGACGAGCGCCGTGCATCCTCCGTGGGAGACCTCGACCGGCCCTCGCCACCCGGCACCGGGATTGCCGCGCGCAATCCCCGACAACCACCCAACCATAGGAGACCGACCATGCCGACCAAGCATCAACCTAAATTCGGCAGTTGAACCGCAGTAAACGCCGTACCCTGCGGACAGCGAACGGAAATTGTCTCCGTTGCGCCTCACCCAATTGGTGACCACTTCAACTGCTCCGCAGTTGCATGGGTACATTTAAAAACAACGTCTTGCGTCAGCTCAGGCGCCGCCAACTGCTCTTTTCAGGATCAACTGCCCTATCTGCCTTATCCGAAGGACGCGCTCGCGCCGCACATCTCCGCCGAGACCCTGTCGCTGCACCACGGCAAGCACCACGCCACCTATGTCGATAAGTTGAATGGGCTCATCGACAACACGCCGATCGCCGATGCAAGGCTCCGCGATATCGTCGTCGAAGCCGACGGCGGCATGTTCAACAACGGCGCGCAGGCTTGGAACCACGCCTTCTACTGGCATTGCCTGAGCCCCGACGGCGGCCGTGATCCCGAAGGTGCGCTGGCCGAGCAGATCGGTCGCGACTTC
>JBATTL010000117.1:0-13982 GCA_049670525.1 Thiohalocapsa sp.
GCGCAACCCGGCACCGGAGCAACGCCCTCCCGTCCCGGATCTGATAGCGGACCGTGCCGAAGCCGTTGCGATGCAGGTCGGCGCGGTCGAGGTCGTCGATGGCGACGGCCCCGGACGGGATCGGCAAAAGTCCCTCGGCGCGCTGAAGCTGCAGCAGGATGCGCGACTCGCGGGCACGATCGGGCGATTCAAGGATGACACGCCGTCCGTCCTCGCACGCCAAGGGTTCAAACGGAGACCCGCTGATGAACCAGGTGCCATCCAGAAAACGGTCATAACTCGCGGAGCGCAGCAATAGGCCGTCGATCGGCCCGTCCGGGTAGACACGCAAGCGTATGCGATCCGATCCCTTCAACGTGCCGACCTCGCCGATGGCGGTACTGGCGCGGTAAGGGTCCATGGAGGTGCCCATCCAATCCTCGAGCCAGCGCAGCACGAACTGCTCTACCTCGGCATGACCCCAGCGCACCGCACTGCTGATACCGAATCCGATCGCCGCTGCCAAACACAGCGCCCCAAGACGGTGCAGCTTGGTGCGTCGGTCTTCGGCTGCTTTTCTCGGCCAGAAGGCCCATAGCGCTAACAGTGTCAGGGACGGGTAGAACCAGGTTGTTTCCGGCGGGATCATCGACGCCGAGATGACGCAGAGTAAGAGGTATGCCCAACGCAGATCGACAGTGTCCTTGGCATGAGGCTTGTCGCCGCGCAGGCTCAGAAACAGAACCGAGAGCTCCAATCCGGGATGTCGGCCGTAGAGCTGCACCGCCAAGAGCGGAAAGACCAGCGCGGGCAGCCATTGGATCAACAGGATCAGCGCGACCCCGAGCCGCGGCTGGTTCAAATAGAAATAGGCGCCGGCCAGCACGATCAGCACCGTGCATAGGTCCGCGACGCGCTGTCGCTCCTTGAGTTCGAGTTCCCAATGCCAGTCATCGAGTCGCGGCAATTCCGCGACCAAGGCGAGTGGCAGCGCCAGCCACCAGATGCCGGTATATATGCCCCAGAACAGCAGCGCACCCGACATCAAGAAGCGAGGAAGTTCGGCCGATACGCTTGAGTGCGGCGTTGGCATCACTGCCCCGAGCGGCGCACCGCTCAAGATTGAAACCTTGGTCGTAGGCCGAGGAGCGACAGCGCGCATCGCCCGATTTTCACAGTCACATCCGAGCTCCCGTTGGCGTGAGCCGCATTTTGCCGGGCCATATTTTCGAGTCGAACGAGGGCATTGCCGCAAATCGTCCCAAAGCCAACACGCCCTCGAAACCGAGCCTAAAGAGGAGAGCGAGCGGGCCGATACCTGCCTTCCGACCTCGGCCTGAAGGTTTCGGACCGCGGCGGGAGTGATTTCCCTATAATGCCCCGGCGCAAATGGTGGCCCCCGTCGATTCAGTATTTTGGGCTGATATTCGGTCCGGTGATGACCCGCGGAGGCGTCCCGACGCCGCCATCGTCGCACGACGCCCAGCCGGCAATGATCGCGAACCGGGGCTGTCCCCGAACCCGACCGGCCTGCCGCCTCTTCTCAGGGTTGTAGACAGATTTCCCGTCAAGTTTTCATGCGTCACTACATTCGCCGCAAGCTCTTCTTAAGTCACTTTCTGGCGGTGTTGCTGGTCTCCGGCAGCGTCGGAACCTATTTTTACTTCAGCTCGTTACAGCGGCTGACCGAGAGCATCCAATTGCGTCTTGAGAGCAGCGCGGCTCTGATCGGACAGATCACCGACGCGGGCGAGCTTGAGACTATTCGGGATGCCCCGGATCACGAGGGCCCGATCTACGAGCGCTCTCTCAAGCTACTCCGCAACCTCGCGCGTACCAATTCCGATATCGCGTTCATGTACGTCATGCGCCAGAGCGGGGGGCGGGTCTTTTTCGTGCTGGACTCGGACGAATCGGAACTACAGGCGCTCCCGGGGCGTGAGTACACAGACCACACTCCAGCCCTAATGCGCGGGTTCCAACACCCCTCTGTCGACGATCAGGTCTATGAAGATGAGTGGGGGATCTTCATTTCCGGTTACTCCCCGCTGCGCAACGGCAACGGCGAGTACCTGGTCGGACTCGACATGCGCGCCGACGAGCTCAATCGCAAACTAGAGGCTATCCGTCTGGCCGGCGCGCTGTCTCTGATTGGTTCGATTCTGCTCGCGTTGTTGCTCAGTCACGCCCTGTCGATCCATTTCACGAGGCCGATCAAGACGCTGGTCGAGCACTGCCAGGCGATTGCGCGGGGCGGCGTCGACTATGCGGTCCAGATGCGAAGTGGCGACGAGCTGGAGGGACTGATGGACGCCTTCAACAGCATGTCACGCCAACCAACGGAGAGCCGCGTCCAGGCAGACGCCGCCCAGAAGTCCCTGCGCCAGACAAAGGAGCTGTTGGAGCTGCGGGTCGCCGAGCGGACCCAGGATCTAACCGACGCCAACGAGCGCCTGCTCCACGAGGTGGCAGAACGGGCACGGGCTGAGGAAAAGCTGGTCCAGGCGGCGCGGACGGATCCGCTGACCGGATTGATGAACCGACGCGCCATGCTTGAGCAGCTAGAATTCCAGGCAGCGCGCTTTCGACGCACTAACGCCACATTCAGCGTGCTGTTGGCGGACCTTGACCGCTTCAAACACGTCAACGATCTCTTCGGGCACGACGCCGGTGATCGAGCTTTGGTCGAAACCGCCGAAGCACTGAGCCAGGGGCTGCGCCCGCAGGATCTGGTTTCGCGCTGGGGCGGAGAGGAATTTCTCTGCCTGCTCCCGGACAGTGGCCTGGCGGCGGCTCTGGTCGTCGCTGAACGAATTCGAGCGCGGGTTGCCACCCAGTCTCTCTGCGTCGGGGACAACCCGCTGAATCTGACCTTGAGCATCGGTGTCGCAAGCTTCGGACCAGACCAGTCCGTGCGCCATTGCATCAAGGCGGCCGACGTCGCTCTGTATCAGGCGAAACGTGCAGGACGTGACCGCGTCGTCGCCGCCCCGTCAGTATCCAAAGATACAAGGGCAGGACCCCGCGAAGGGAGAAAAGACGGCGGACGGCAGTGACGAATTCCGTGACGAGACACGGCCTGCACCGCGGACTGGGTGTAGGCCATGAACAGATCCGAACCCAATGAATGCACTCGGATCAAGACCGCCGGGAAGTGCGCTCGGCGGACAGGTGCCGTAATACCTTACGCACGTAGTCCTGGGTTTCCCGATAAGGCGGTATCTCGTAACCGTACTTCTTGACCGCGCCTTCACCCGCGTTGTAGCCCGCGAGCGCAAGTCTCAGATCGTGATCGAATAAATCCAGCAGAAAACGAAGGTAGGTCGCACCACCTTCGATGTTGGCGGCAGGGTCCCAGATATCGCCAACCCTGAAACGCGCCGCCGTTTGGGGCATCAGCTGCATCAAGCCACAGGCCCCCGCATGGGAGCGGGCGTTCGCCTTATACGCGGATTCAGTTCTGATGACCGCGTGCAGCAGCTCAGGGGTCAATCCGTGCCGCCGCGCCGCGTCCTCGATAAGGTGTCTGTAGCGGGCGCGGCGCACCGACATCGAACCACTGACCGGCTCGGACGGACGCAACGCATAGCGATCGGTTCTGGCCTTGAGTTGCGCATCGAGACGCGCGTCGATACGTGCCTGAATCTCACTCTGTTCACGCCGCACCTTGTCCGACCGCTGCTTGTTCTCGGAGACCAGTCGTTTCGACGTGCGTTTCCACTCAAGGCTTAGGCCAGTGCCCGCCAAGGGTTCGTCCGAGAAGTAGATATTGCCGTCCTTGTCGACGTACTTGAACACATCTGCCAGGGCAGCCGGCACGGACGCCAACAAGAGGGGCACACCAACAACGCCAGCGCGCAGGACTCCGAGTCGATTGATCAGTCGTCTCTTGGCGATCATGTCGTCATCAACTCCAGGTCATCAACTCCAGGTCATCAATTCCAGGCCGTCAACTCCGGGCCGTCAGCGCCAACGCCAACCAAAAGATACTCCGGAAATGGGGGTCGGTCATCCCATTTTTTGGTATCCATATCAAAAAATCCTTTTTTATCTTGACAAGTTGGGGCATTTTCCTCAACTATTTTATCGGGGACGCTCCGGACGTCAACCTTACGCCCGGCTGCGTTGCTTTTCATTCTGCCGTCGCTATACTGGCGCGGCCGAAGAGAACTACCGATTCTAGGGGGATACATATGAACCGGCGTTACTTCCTCGGCGCGGGTCTCGCGCTGGCGTCCGCGCCCGTGCTGGCCAAGAGCTCGAAGAGCCGCAGCAAAAGACCCAGGACCCTTTCTCTGCACCACCTGCACACGGATGAGCGACTGAGCCTGACCTACCGCATCGGCGACAACTACCAGCGCAGCGCGCTGAGTCGTTTGAATTCCTTCCTGCGAGATTTCCGTACCGGCGACAGCATCGCCATCGACCCTCACGTTTATGATCTCCTGTTCGACGTCAAGACCCGTCTCGGCCACGATGACGGCGTTTTCGAGATCATCGGCGGCTACCGCTCGCCCAAGACCAATGCCATGCTGCGGCGGACGTCGTCGGGCGTCGCTAACAAGAGCCTGCATATGACCGGCAAGGCAATCGACGTTCGATTGTCCGAGATGCCCACGCGCAGGATTCGGGATGCCGCCTTGGTCCTTGGCCGCGGCGGAGTCGGCTTCTACCCGAAGTCCGACTTCGTCCATCTGGATACCGGACGCGTTCGCCGCTGGGGCGCGTAACGCCGGCAAGGCCCCACCGAACGGTGCCAGGATGGCGCCGTTCGGAACCTGCGGAATCAGACCGTCTTCGCAAGAATGGATCGCGGCACCCTGCTTCGCGGGCCGCAGTTCCCTGCCCTGCATCAGCGCCCTGCGCTATTGCTGACGTTGATCGCCAACGATTGAGACCCTAACGTCCTCGGTGTCGGATACAGATGCGGTAGGCCAACACTGGGGGATTCGCCGTCCCATCTGCTCCCATCCAACATCAGTAGGATCGCAGCCAGCGCGCCATTTCCGTCCCAATCCATCGCGATCCGATCATAAAGATCCTGCTCCATTTCCATGGCGACTTGCACCGCGGTGGTGCTGCCGTGAATCCGCCGAATCAAGTCGACCGGGCTCCGCGGCGGCCGACTCGGCGAACATGCCCTTCCCCAGGCCAGCAGTGCGATACGAGCCGCGCCTGCGTCACTGGTCTGACATGCCTGCTTGAAATCCTGGACATGATCGTCCGGTCGGCGCGACCGGTCGCCGCCCTTGGTAACGGTTGAAGAATAACCGCAGCACCCGTAAGTCGGGTTAGCGCAGCGTAACCCGACTTGGACAGTCAAGTTGCACCACTTGTTCTTGAATAATCCCTTGGGCCTGCTACCCCATTCAACTGGTCGCCCCAGAGGTCGTCAGCGGCCGTTGACAACAGTTCTGACCAAGCCTGTCCGGCATTGTCCGATGCCGTTGTAATTGGCGGCGCCTCGATAAAGATCGATCGTTCCGGAAGACTGGCCTCACGTGGTTCGTCCACCCCAAGACTCCACCAAGGGGGGCGAGGCGCCGGGAGTTGCCGTTCGCCGGCCACCGTCGGAACGAAGGTCTGGCGAATTGTCTCGGTCGCGGCAAGATGGCGACCGATAGCGTCGACGAAAGCCCGCTCAGCGCTCTTCTCGGCCAAATAGGAGGGCCATGCGTCGCCACAGAGCCCAGCGGACGCGTGCGCCGGAAACCGGGCTACGACGAACCGGCGCGATAATTGCGAAAGGCCGCGCAACAACGCCAGCCCGTCACCATCCGCTCGCCGGGTGACCCGAAGCTCGGCGAGTTCACGTGCGGCCACATGTGAGGCATGTAAGCGTCCGAAAATAGCAGATTCTGGAACAGTGGACCGCGGTCGAACCGGCCGGTTGACGCATTAGCCCTGAGTCTCGCGCTCCACGATGAATTCCAGCGCCTTGTCGATGCGGCGCAAGGTCCCGTCCTTGCCGACCAAACGCAATGTGATGTCGATGCCCGGCGATGCCGCGCGCCCAACGACCGCGACACGCAGTGGTTGTGCGACCTTCCCCATGTTCAATTCCAGTTCCGAGGCAACCCGCTCGACAACATGATGAAGCGTCTCCGGTTGCCAATCCTCCAAGGCCAGCATCTCGAATTGCGCACGCAGCCGCGTCAAAGGCTCCCGCACCGCAGGCCGCAGGTGTTTTTTCGCCGCCGCGGGGTCGTAGGTCTCGAAATCGCGATAGCAAAAAGCGCTGATTTCAGCGAGCTCCACTAGGGTCTTTGCCCGCGCACCCTGGGCGGCGACCACGTCGACGAGGTCTGGTCCACTGGCGGGGTCGATGCCGATGTGGCCCATGTGGGGGCTCAACAGACGCGCGATCCGCTTCGGGTCACCGTGCTGAATATAGTGCTGATTGAGCCAATCAAGTTTGTCGGCGTTGAAGGTAGAGGCCGATTTGTTGACGTCGGTGATCTCGAACACCTCGGTCATCTCGTCCACCGAAAACACCTCATCGTCACCGTGGGACCAACCAAGCCGGACCAGGTAATTCAGCAGCGCCTCCGGGAGATAGCCCTGATCGCGGTAGGAGACCACACTGACCGCGCCGTGGCGCTTGGACAGTCGCGCGCCGTCGTCTCCCAGGATCATTGGCACATGTGCATAGCGCGGCGGTTCCAGACCCATAGCCTGCAGGATATTCATCTGCCGCGGGGTGTTGTTGACGTGGTCATCGCCACGAATGACATGAGTGATACCCATATCGGTATCGTCGACAACGACTGTCAAATTGTAGGTTGGCGAGCCATCGCTGCGACGGATCACCAAATCGTCCAATTCGGCGTTGGCGAACGCGACGCGCCCACGAATCATATCGTCCACGACGACGGCGCCGTCTGCCGGGTTCTTGAAACGGATCACATGGGGCTGGTCGAGATCGACGTCTCGGCCGCGACAATGTCCGTCATAACGAGGCTTGACCTTGGCGGCCATCTGCGTGTCTCGCAGTCGCTCCAGGCGCTCTTTCGGGCAATCACAACGGTACGCCAATCCCTTGTCGAGCAACTCGTCGATCACCTGCTGGTAGCGATCGAACCGCTCTGTCTGAAAAAAGGGACCCTCGTCATACTCCAGCCCGAGCCAGGTCATGCCCTCCATAATTGCATTGACCGATTCGGCGGTGGATCGCTCCAGATCCGTGTCCTCGATACGCAGCACAAATTGTCCGCCGTGCTTGCGGGCGAACAAATAGGAGAAGAGCGCCGTGCGGGCGCCGCCGACATGCAGATAGCCGGTAGGCGATGGGGCGAAGCGGGTGCGGACAGTCATAACGGAGCTTCTTCGATCAGGCTGAGGGGGAGCGAGGATTCTATCAGAGCGAACAGGACTTGCCTCAGGTCCCAACGGACGATACATGCAGGAAATCGCCAAGCGGGTAGGATCCGCGCATCCGATCGTCATCACCACCGAGGAAAACGATGAAAGCTTCTAGAACCATCGCGCTGGGCGTCGCCGCAATCGGCCTAGCTCTTCTGATCGCAGGCCCGCTGCTGCCAGGTGGCGAGCGGCTGAGCCGCCTCGATCTGCCATCCCCGGGTCATGTGACCGACTTGGCGCCCGGCGGCGACGGTTCCATCTTGGCGGGAACCCAAGACGGAGAGATCTGGCGTCTGGTCACCGGCCAGTGGGGCCCCGTGGCGATCGATCTGGGCGGACATCCCGTAACCGCCTTGACCGCGGAGCCGGTCGGCTATCCGACCCGTGGTCCCATCGGTACCGCCGCTGGGCTCGTCAATGCGCCCCCGGGGATGCCGCCGCTGTCGATGCGAATCAGTGACGAAATATTGACCAGCAATGGGCTCGTGGTCGCAACCGGCACCGGGCTGCAAATCCAGGCTGCGGGTGCATGGCAACCGGCACTACACCAGGTAAACGTCTACCGACTCGATCGCCAGAGCGTCGACGGCAGCGAATACATTCATGCCGGCACGGTTGGCGAGGGTGCCTACAGCGCACGCGCCGACGCCCTAAGGGACTGGCGGCCGAACCGCGATGGACTCCCGGAAGGCGCCTATGTATTCACCTTTGCCGTCACCGAGGGCGGCCGCTTATTGGCGGGAACCGATCAGGGCCTGTACTGGCAGGACGCGCCATTTCAACCTTGGGCTTTGCTGAAGACGGGGCTCGAAAACAGCCGCATCCTGTCCGCGCATATCGCCAATGAACCACTATCGGAAGCCAGCAACCAAGACTCCCGACGGCTTTGGGTCGGCAGCGACAAGGGGCTCTACCGCGTCGATCTGAGTGAGGACGACGACGGAATCGAAGCCCTCGCCTACGCCAGTCTGATCGAGGCGCCGCCGGATCACGTCCAATTCGGCATAAGCTGGATCCTGCCCTATGACGACGGCATCCTGTTCAGCGCCGGGTCGATTTACCGTTACGGTCCAGCGGGCTTTCCGGGCTGGTATTGGATCTCGCTGGGCGGCGTCCTACTAATCCTGCTCGGGGGTTGGCTGTTTCCCGGTCGTGACGCAGCCGAGCCGAGTAACGTCGGCGCATGAGGCCAGGAACAGGTCCGGATCGTGACGGTCCGCCGGCCCATAACACCTAACACCGGTCCGGAGCATCAGATTGAAAATTGCCCTAATCCTGATCGCGGGGCTTGGCCTGCTGGCGATCGTGGCGCTCCTGGCTTTTGTCTATGTAGTACAGAACGTCGAGCAGCCGACATACAGCGTATTGGTCCAAGATGATGACTTCGAGATCCGCGACTATCCGGCCCTCGTGATCGCAGAGGTGCGGCGCGGCGGCACCAGGCAACAGGGCCTGAGTGCGGGATTCGGACCACTGGCACGCTACATCTTCGCCAAGGAGCGTGGCGGGGATGAACCTATCGCGATGACTGCGCCAGTAGTGCAGCAGCAGATCGGATCCGGCGATCCAATCGCAATGACCGCGCCTGTCATGCAGGCCCGAAACGAGCAGGGAGACTGGGCAGTACACTTTATCATGCCTGCAGAATACCGGCTCGACACGCTCCCGGCACCAGCCGGCAAGGATGTCCGGTTGACCGAAACCGCGCCTAGGCGTGTGGCCGTGGTGCGCTTCAGTGGCAGAACGACTGACGTATTACTTGCGCGACGGGAGCAATCGTTGCGACGCTGGATGGAAGCAAGCGGCCTAACGCCCGTGGGGGCACCGCTCTACGCCTATTACAACGACCCCTTCACGCCAGGATTCATGCGCCGCAACGAGGTTATGATTGGTGTTGCGGAAGACTGACTCGCAGGGGCTCTTGGACCCATCCCTTGGTGTTTCCGGCGGCTCCGATGCTAAGCAAGGATCTGAACATCGCCGACTCCGACTAGCATGAGGGCCTGGACCCTTCGGCTTCTGTTAGGCGTCGCTTCAGTCGTCCTTGTTGCAGCCTGCGCTGCCTGGTGGGTGGTTCGTAGCAGTCTGCCAATGCTGGACGGCAAGCTTGTGGTCGCGAGTCTAGATAACGCCGCGAGCATCGAACGCGATGAGCGGGGTATCCCGACGATTCGTGCCTCGACCCGACGCGACCTGGCTGTTGCGACGGGTTTCGCGCACGGGCAGGATCGATTCTTCCAAATGGACCTGATTCGCCGCCAGGCTGCCGGCGAGCTGTCGGAGATTTTCGGCGCGGCGGCATTGCCTGTCGACAAGCGTTACCGCTTTCATCGATTTCATGCTCGCGCACAGGCCGTACTGCAGACATTGACTGCCGCCGAGCGGGCCATCCTCGACGCCTATGCCTCTGGCGTGAATTCGGGTCTTGGTAGTCTGTCAGTCCGTCCTTTCGAATACCTGTTATTGCGTGAGCAACCGATGGCCTGGAGGACGGAGGACACAATCCTCGTCGTCTACGCGATGTTCATGCAACTGAATGACGACAGAGCGCGGCGCGATGTACAACGTGGGTTTGCGAAATCGGTGCTGCCGACGAACGTTTACGCCTGGCTCTATCCAACCGGCACAAATTGGGATGCCCCGATCGTCGGCGGACCGATACAGGCTGTTTCGATGCCGGACGCCGATGAATATTCGATCCGGCACGTCGAACTAATCCCTGATCGGTCAACAGAGCAGGACAAGCCTCCGCTTAATGGCAGCAACAACTGGGCGGTAGGCGGCGCGCTGACCGGTAACGGTCGGGCGCTGGTGTCGAACGATATGCACCTGGGCCTCTCGGTCCCGAATATCTACTACCAGGCTCGCCTGATTACGACGGGGGAGAGCGAGAGAGACGTGACGGGGGTTTCTCTGCCCGGCACGCCTTTCGTTGTTGCCGGCAGCAACCGCAGCGTGGCCTGGGGATACACGAACAGCTACGGCGATTGGTCCGACGCTGTTGTGCTGAAGCCGGGTACTGCGGCAGGTACTTATCAAACGCCGGACGGTGACGAGGCATTTGTCGTGCACAAGGAGTTGATCAACGTCAACGGGGCCGATCCTGTCGAGTACCGAATAAGGGAAACCCGATGGGGCCCCGTCGACGACCGCAATCGATTCGCCGGCAGCGAAGTCGCGGTCCGCTGGCTAGCCCACAGTGCTCGAGCCGTAAACCTGAGGATACTGGAGCTCGAAACGGTAGCGAACCTTGATGCCGCCCTTGACGTCGCGAATACGATGGGTATGCCACCACAGAATTTTGTGGCAGGCGATGCGGAGGGCAATATTGGCTGGAGCATCGCTGGCCAGATCCCGGTGAAGAGTGAATACGACCCGATGGTTCCCGCCGACTGGAGCGATGGGGGCGGATGGACAGGCTGGCTGGATTCGGCTGCCTATCCGCGAGTCCTTAATCCGGAGTCGCACCGGATCTGGACGGCGAACGCGCGCGTCGTCAACGGTGACGCGCTGCAAAAGATCGGAGATGGCGGCTATGACCTGGCCGCGCGGGCGAAGCAGATACGGGACCGACTATTCGAAAAAGACCGCTATGCGCCAGAGGACATGTTAAAGATCCAGCGAGATGACGAGGCGTTGTTCCTCAGCCGATGGAGAACACTGCTGCTCGAGGTTCTTGCGTCTGGCGGCAGCGAGATGGACGAGTATCGGTCCTTGGTGAAGAGCTGGATTCCCGCGGCGTCCAGCAACTCCGTCGGCTATCGACTGGTGCGTGCTTTCCGACTACAGGTTCGGCAGCAGGTGTTTACTGCGCTGATGACTCCAGTGCGGGAGGTCCATGGTGACAACACGGACCTTCTTATCAGTAACCAGTTCGAGGCGCCTTTATGGTCCGTGCTGACGGAGAAGCCACAGCATCTGTTGCCCGCCAATTTCGAGAGCTGGGAAGCGCTGATGCTCGCCGCGGTTCGCGAGAACATTCGCAGTTTCGAAACGCGCTTCGACGGTGCTCTGTCGGAACGGACCTGGGGTGAGTTGAATACCGCGCGCATTGCCCACCCGATCAGTCAGGCAGTTCCATCATTGTCCGGATGGCTGAATATGCCACCTGATGCGCTGCCGGGGGATGCGAACCTGCCGCTCGCGCAGAGTCCGGACTTCGGTGCCTCGGAACGATTCTCCGTTTCACCCGGTGACGAGGTAAACGGTCTGATGCAAATGCCGACCGGTCAAAGCGGCCACCCGATGTCGCCTTTCTACCGAAGCGGCCATGCAGACTGGGTTTCCGGCACCCCAAGCCCGTTCCTGCCAGGGCCAATGCGCCACCAACTGGCGCTGAAGCCTGCTCGCTAGGCTCTTGGGCCACCCCGCGCAGCGCGAAGACTATACTCGGACCCATCTCCCGATACATGACGACCGAGCGGCGTTTGAACCTCTCATAGCGCAGTTGACCGATTGGAGCGACAGACAAGTGACTGGTGGAGAGAAGGCCTGTGCCGGCAGTGGCGCTCACCTCTTGGGTGAACGCCGCTACGACCCCCAGGGCACGCCCCGCGCGGCGCCTGGCTTGGTCGGCGTCAAACACCGCCCTGAAGGGCCAAATTGCCCGTTCGCCCAGGGATCTCCCCCATGACGACCGCCTGAACCGGCAGGCGATCCCGGCGCAACCGGTCATAGATGGCCCGCATGGGACCGACTTCGGCACCCGAGTCACTCCAAGCGCCAAGCAGTCGTTCCATGACCGGGAGTAGCTGCATTCCCTCCAGCTCCGCATGCAGCGTATAGACATGGCCATGCTCGGCGGGACGGCTTGCGGCGGCGATCACCCGCTCGTGGACATTGGTCGCGTCAACGCCATCCGATCCGATCAATTCGTCGAGGGTTGGCAAGGTCGTGGGCAATTGTGGGCAGCGCGAAGGTTCACCGTTTATCTTGGGCAGAAACGGTCGGCTGCCGCGGGTGTCGCTCGCATAGTCGAAGCCCATCGACTCCTCCAATGCCAAAGCCTGGCTATTGACCTGCCAGCCCGCGGCACCATGAACCCGGGGCGCCGCACAAAAGACGCGCTGAAACGCGTTTATGGCACGCTCCATCTCCAAGCCAGTCCATTCAGCATTACGGTGGACAACGAAATCCTGCCACTTGACGTGATTAAAACAATGGACCCCCACCTCATGTCCCGCGTCAGCCACTGAGCGCATCACGGCTGCGCCGCGGCGGCCAATATCCGGCCCCGGCAGCAAGGTGCCATAGAGCAGAGTCCTAAGCCCGTAGTGCCTGACCACCGACGTGCGCCGCACTTTGCTCAGAAAGCCCGGTCGTAGCATTCGACGGAGTGCACGGCCGGTATTGTCCGGACCCAAGCTGAACAGGAACGTGGCCTGCACCTGATGGCGTTGAAACAACCGCACAAGCGCGGGCACCCCCTCCAGAGTTCCACGCAATGTATCGACGTCGACCTTCAGGGCGATGCGCATCTCGGTACGGCGGCTATTCGTCGATGAGTGCGCGAGCCACGGCGACTTCGCCGCGATAAGCATCGAAGATGCGGCGAAGCGCATGCCGAAGGCAGACCTTGGGTGCCCAGTCCAGATCATCCCGGGTGTTGCCGATCCAGGGCACGCGGGTCTGAATGTCCTGATAACCCCGGCCGTAGTAATCACGCGCGGACACGTCCACGAGGTCCACCTCTGACGCACCTCGGCGGTATTCGGGAAAGTCGGCCGCGATCTCAAGCATCATTTCCGCCAACTCTCGCACCGATAAATCATTGGCTGGATTACCGATATTATAGATTTGGCGGGATGCTCGGTTGTTCGCATTCTCGATGATCCGCATCAACGCGTCGATACCGTCGGAGATGTCGGTGAAGCTGCGCCGCTGCCGGCCGCCGTCCACCAGCTTGATGGGCTCACCGCGGGCGATGTGTCCCAGAAATTGCGTAACGACGCGCGAGCTACCCTCTTTTGGAGCGTGCAGACTGTCGAGACCTGAGCCGATCCAGTTGAAAGGCCGAAACAACGTATAGTCCAAGCCATGTTGCTGACCGTAGCCGGCGATGACACGATCGAGAAGTTGTTTGGCGCACGAGTAGATCCACCGGGGCTTTGCGATGGGGCCAAGCACGAGATTTGATTCAAAGGGGTGGAATTCGGCATCGCCGCACATGCCGTAGACCTCGGAGGTCGACGGAAAAAGCACGCGCTTACCGTACCGAACACAATGTCTGACGATCGGGAGATTGGCTTCGAAATCCAACTCGAACACGGCCAGCGGATCTGTGACGTAGGTCGCCGGTGTCGCAATCGCGACCAGTGGCAGCACTACATCGCTTTTCTTGACGGAATACTCCACCCACTCGCGGTTGATCGTGATGTCCCCCTCAAAGAAGCGAAACCGCGGCTGTTCCAGTAACTCCTTTACACGGTCGTGCTGCATATCCATGCCGTAGACGTCCCAGTCCGTGTCCGAGAGGATGCGTCGGGAGAGATGATGACCGATGAAGCCATTGACGCCAAGAATCAGAATCTTCATACAAAACGCGGGCTGATATGTTTTGACCTGTCAACTATTGGCACTCAATTCTCGTGACGCACCGCTTCATTCGTCTATAGAACAGCTTGTTGCAGGGTCTGTGGGTA
>JBATTL010000118.1:0-2940 GCA_049670525.1 Thiohalocapsa sp.
GACCTAAGCCGATTGCGGCCACACTCAAAGGCTCCATCGTTTCCCACCCTGAGGAAGATGTGCTACCGGCCGGTGGGGGTACCATCTCGCGGTCGCCCGTCCGTCGATTCGCGTACGGCCGCAAGACCTTGACCGCTGCACTCCGGGAGGGCTAGTAGGCCCAGAACTAGCGAAGCTGTCATGAGCCGCCATATGCGGTTTTTCTAATACTCGCGTGCCCGTGGCCGCAGGGTGAAGCGCTCGCTACACTTCGGGTTTGAGTTTCGGTCCCACGAGAACCCTCAACGTCGGCGGCGACGTGAAACAGCGCTGGGATGACCAGGCGCTCGCCGAGCGCTGGTCGCTGATCGATAACGAGCGGTCCCTTCTGGACAACCGTACCGAAAGCAGCCGGCTCGGCTGCGCCGTGCTGTTGGAGTTCTTCCAGCTCGAAGGGCGTTTCCCGTAAAGCCGCCGCGAGGTTCCGGCCAACGGGGTCCGGTATCTCGCGAAGCAGTTGGCCATCGCGCCCGAGACGTTTGGAGATTTCGACCTGACGGGTCGTAACAGCGAGCGCTTGCGCGGTCAGATCCAGACCTTGCTCGGATTCCGACCGTTCACCATGGCGGATGCCGACACGCTTGCCGCTTGGCTTGGCGCCGAGGTCTTGCCAGCCGATCAGACGCCGGTGCACCTTCAGGAGCGCGTCCTCGACTGGTGCCGCGACAACCGGATCGAACCGCCAACGTTCGCGCGAACCGAGCGGATCGTCCGCTCGGCGCTACGGACCCACGAGTCTGCGCTCTTCGAGGCGATCAGCGAGAAGCTCTCTGAGCGAGCCCGCCAGCGCCTGGACGCTCTGCTCAAACCCGACGACGCTGACACCGAAGGCGCCAGCGCGGACGATGATCAGCGCGAGCGCACACCTTTCGCCGATCTGCGGGCGGATTCGGGACGCGTCGGGCTGGAGACGGTGCTCAAAGAAAAGGTCCAGGGCAAGACCACGCTGTTGTATCGGCTCGCCGAGGCCGCGATCGACAACCCCCAGGGCATCGTCCGCGAAGTACTGTTCCCCGTCGTCGGCGAGGACAAGCTCGGCGACTTGGTGCGCGAGTACCGGGCAAGCGGCCCTGCCTACGGCCGACAGCTCCATACGGTCGTGCGCGGGTCCTAACGCCATCACTATCGACGCATGGTCCCGCTGCTGCTCGAAGCGCTGGAATTTCGCTCCAACAACGCCCGGCCTCGGCCGGTCATCGAGGCCATCGATTGGTTGCGGCAGCACAAAGATGACCGCCAACGATTCGTCTCCACCGATGCCGGCGCTCCGATCGAGGGTCTGGTGCGCGGGATCTGGCGCGAGCTGATCCTGGAGAAGGACACGCATGGTAACGAGCGGGTCAACCGCATCAACTACGAAATCTACGTCCTGCAGCAGCTACGCGAGAAGCTGCGTTGCAAGGAGATCTGGGTTGTCGGTGCCGATCGCTACCGTAACCCCGACGACGACCTGCCGCTGGATTTCGAAGAGAAACGCGCGAGCTATTACCAGGCGCTCGAGCAGCCCGAGGACGCTCGGCACTTCATCGCCACCGTCCAACACGCCATGCAGGATGAGCTCGAGCAGCTGAACAAGACGTTACCGAAGAATCAATACGTGCGGCTACGCGACAAGGGCAAGAAGCGCATCGTGCTCTCCCCCCTGGCAGCGCAACCCGAGCCGCGCCACCTGGCGCAGCTGAAGGCAGAGCTGATGCGCCGTTGGCCCATGACCAGTCTGCTCGATGTTCTCAAAGAGACCGATCTGCGTGTCGGCTTCACCGAGCTGTTCAAAAGCCTGGCGAGCCACGAGCACCTCGACCGGCCGACGCTGCAGCGGCGCCTGCTGCTGTGCTTGTTCGGACTCGGCACCAACACCGGCCTGAAGCGGGTCGCGGCCGGCGACCAGGGTGCCGACTACAAGGATCTACTGTACGTCCGGCGGCGTTTCCTCACCAGGGCTGCCCTGCGTGAGGCCATCGCCCGCGTGGTCAACGTCATCTTCGCCGTGCGCCGTCCCGACATCCGGGGCGAGGTGCAAGGCGAATCTGTTCTAACCGGAGTTTTGCAGTGCGGACAGAGTGATGGCTGCGCGTGTGGACAGCGCGTCGCGGCCAGGGTAAAAAAGGGCTTCATCAGTCTCTGTCCGAGGCCCGGTGCTTGAATCTTCGCGAGGTCGTGCTAGAGCCGGTCGGCGCAGCCGACGAGACGCATTTCCAAACGCTGATGCAGGCGCATCACTAGCTGGGGGCGCTGCCGAAGATCGGGCATACCCTGTGGTATGTCGCCAGCTGGAGCGGCCAGTGGCTGGCCCTGGCGTGCTTCTGTGCTGCGGCCTGGAAGTGTACGGCGCGCGATGCCTGGATCGGGTGGGGTTTTCGCCACCAGTTCGACCGGCTGCACTTGGTGGCCAACAACAGCCGGTTCCTGATCCTACCCGAGCACCACTACCCGAATCTCGCCTCGCGCGTGTTGGGCTTGTGCGAACGGCGCCTGGTTGACGACTGGCAGGCGCGTGTCGGCTACCCACTGCTGTTGCTGGAGACCTTCGTCGATCCGCAGCGCTTCCAGGGCACGATCTACCAGGCCGCCAACTGGCGCCATGTGGGCGACACCCGCGGCTTTCGACGCACCCGCGAGGGCGACGGCCCCGCCCCGGATGGGGTCAAGCGGGTCTTTGTGCGCCCCCTGCACGCCCAAGCCCGGGCGCATCTGTCTCGCCCCGTACTCGACCCACGCTATCGTCACGGAGACCCGAAAATCATGTTGAGTGCCGAGCACATGGGTTCGCTACCCGAGTTCTTTGCCGACATCCCCGATCCGCGTCGTGGCCAAGGACGACGCCACCCCCTGCCCGCGGCGCTGGCCATTGCCGCCGGTGCGGTCCTGTGCCGACTGCGCGGCTACAAGGCGATCAGCCTG
>JBATTL010000119.1:0-4509 GCA_049670525.1 Thiohalocapsa sp.
GTCCGAAGAGTTCCCGGCTGCCTCCATGATTCGCTTTGCGGGCAGTCACGAGCGTGGGGATCGCGTCGACCTGGAACCAGTCTCGGATGCCGCGGTTGCGCAACAAGGCCTGGCCGACGCGGGTCACGATATCGCCGGTGAGCCAATCGCCGACGGGGACATGAAAACCGCGTTTCGGGCGGCCGAGGTGCCCCGGCGGCAGGCGCGGCTCCGCCCATTGCCGCAGGAGCCATTTCCCGGTCCGCGCGCGCACCTTCTGATCGTCCGGCAGGGACAGCCCGAACTCGACGAGGCGGTGATCGAGGAACGGTACCCGGCCCTCGAGGCCGAATGCCATTAGCATCCTGTCAGTCTTAACTAGCAGGTTATCTGGCAGCGCCGTAACCAGGTCCGTGTATTGACGACGCTGCAGGTCGGACCAGGCGCTTGGGGTTGACTGCCAGGCATCGACGAAAGGCTGTCTCGCGGACCCTTCCATCCCGGCCAGGGCCGGCCCGAATAGGCGTCGAGTCCAACGCCGGGACCACTGCGCGCGAGCGCGAAATCCAGCGCTACCCGGAAACAGCAACGACTTGCTCCAACGTTCTATCCAAGTCGGCCGATAGCGCCGATAGCCGGCAAAGACTTCATCGCCGCCCTCGCCTGAGAATACAACCTTCAGGCCCTGGGCGGCGGTCTCCGCAAGGATGGTGGTAGGCAGGCAGGCGTAGTCGCGCATCAGCTCGTCCGCGGCCCAGATACTGAAGGGGATCCGCGCGAACACCTGCTCCAGGCTCAGTTTCAGCGCTTGGTGTTCGAAACCGAACCAGTCGGCGATACGCTTTGCTTCGTCCAATTCGTGTGCCATCGCCGTGCCGCGGTATCCCACTGAGAAACTCCGGATGCGTCCGGCGCCCTGGGACTGCAACTGCGCGGCCAGCGCGGCGGAATCCAGACCACCGGATAGAAACAGCCCGAACGGGACGTCCGAGCGCATGTGCTCGCGCATGACGTCCGAGAGCAGCGCGTCCAGTTCGTGCGCCGCGTCGTCCGGCGCGATGAGCCTGGGTGTGACGTCCAACGGTGACCAGTAACGATGCCTGCGCACCCGCAGCTGCCCGTCGACGGACAGCATCTCGCCGGGTAGGACTCGGCGCACGCCCGCGACTATGGTCTGCTCACCGCCGCTGAACTGTTGCAACAAGAATTGCCGCAGCGCGGGACCGTGGACCTCTGGCCGTCTGGGCAGCAGCGGCAGCAGCGCCTTAATCTCGGATGCGAAGGCGATCCGGTCTGCAAGCTGAATGTAGAACAGCGGCTTGATACCGAGCCGGTCGCGCACCAGGAGCAGACGCTGTTGCGCGTCGTCGTAGAGCGCAAAGGCATACATGCCTCGCAGATGCGTGACAAATTCGTCCCCGTGCACGGCATAGGCGTGCAGGATCGACTCCGAGTCCGAACCGGTGGACGGCGCCCCACCCCGCCGGCGCAATTTTTCGTTGAGTTCGACGTAGTTGTAGATTTCACCATTGGCGGCCAGCGTCAGTCGGCCGCTATCGGACACCATCGGCTGGTGCCCGGTCCGGAGACCGATGATCGATAGGCGCGTCTGCGCCAGCCCAACCGGCCCCTGGCAATGAATGCCGCGGTCGTCGGGGCCGCGGTGTCCTAGATGTCGCGCCATCTCTCGCAGCAGCGTCGGCTCCGGCTGCTGCCCGGCACGCCGCACGAACCCGGCTATGCCGCACATTGAAAAGCTCCTGAACGCTTGTCGGAACGTGTTGATCGGCGCGTCAAGCGCGACAGAACCCTGCGGGTACGTCGGGTCTTAAGGCGGGACTCCGTGGGAGGGCATTGGTTGCGGATAGGGTTCGAATCTGCGTCCCCGCCGATAGGCCGTACCGGGCTGAATCTTGCCATCTCGATCGGCGTTGCGCCAGAACCGTTTCGAAAAGCCGGGATTGAGCCGGGCTGCTGCCCAGTCGGGGAACTTCGTCTTGCTACGCTGCGACGAACCGGCTCCGCGAGCGAGCTGCGCCGATGAGGCACTGCTCTGATATCATGGCAACCGTTAAAGTGTATCTATTGCGTGCGATCGATCATTCGCCGCAAACCTTAATCCTAGCCATCGGCGACCGCTCCGACGGCCGCACCCTGACGACAGGCAACCGAGAGCACCCAATTTGTCTGCATGGACCGATCGCGTGCAGGGCTTCGGGCTCTATATCACTGCTTTGTCAGTTTTTTTGGCGCCTGCTGGTGTCTCGATCGGGCTCGGGTTGATCTGGCTTGGGTTCTTTATGTCGCTGGCCACAGGGAGGCGACGACTGCCGTCATCGTCCGGCGTTTGGCTGGCCCTTGCTTTCGTCGCCTATGTGCTCGCCGACGGTGTATTTCGACAGGCTTCCGGCGTTGCTGCCGCCGGGCGCCTGGAAAGCGTCGCCGAGTGGGTTCAACTTGGCGTTTTCGTGCCGGTCGCGTACGCGCTACGCGGTGATCAGCATCGGCTGCTGCAATTGCTCAGGTTGGCCCTAATCGGGCTGGTGCTGGGCGTCCTGTGGCGGCTGGATTGGAGTCTCCTATTTTCGGATTCGGCCCGCTTCCTCAAGTCCCGTCCGGGATTCGGTTTTCCGGCCATCGTATTCGCGTTATTTGCCGGTGTTGCGCTAGTCGGACTCTTAGTGCTCCGGGAACGCTGGTGGACGGCGGGGGCTTCTAGGACTGCCGGCTGGCCCGTGCTGGTCTGGTTGGTTGTCACGACCTTTGTCGCCCAGGCTTTCGTGCTGACCTTGTCGCGCGGTGCTTGGGTCGCGCTTGTGGGCACTGCCGTGACGGCTTTTTGGATGAATCTGCGCGGCCTGGGCGCTCAGGCGGCTACGCCGACGCGGAGATCGCCGTTGCTGTTGGCCGCGGGAGTGCTGCTGACCGGGCTCCTGGTATTCAACTCGGGCCCGATGGTCGATCGGCTGGTCGAGGAACGCGCCGCGGTTGGTGCCATGTTGTCCGGGCAGCTCGACTACAGTTCCGAATCGTCTCTGAGTCTGCGTTGGCATGCTCAGCTATTCGGTCTGCAGCAGTGGCTCGAGCGGCCAATGTTTGGCTGGGGAGCGGGCGCGAGCCGAGCGTTGATGAAGACCAGTGGCAACCCGGCATTGCTTGATCAGGGTGTCTTGCTGAAGCATCTTCATAACACTTATCTGGAGATCCTGGTGCAGCTGGGGTTGGTTGGTTTGTTGCTCTGGATCGGGATCTTCGTCTCCCTGCTCATGTCCGTGGCCTCCGCGTGGCGAAATGGTGCGCTGAGTCCGGATCTGGCGCGCTTTCTGATCCTGTCCATCGTTTACCTGGCGATCTGGGACCTGTTTGATTTTCATGCGCTGCACCAGGGCTGGCGAGGTCACTGGGCCATGCTCGCCGGTGCCGCATTGAGCGTCGGTCTTTTTGCCAAGGTCGCTAGATCGGGCCTGGACGATGCGCGCGAGGAAGGGGCATGCGCATCGCCTTGATGGTCAGCGGATTCGAAGATGGAGGGGTGGAGCGGAATCTGACGAATCTCGCCTTTGGGCTGCATCGCCTTGGTGTCGATGTGGACCTGCTGGCGGGCGATCCCGGCCACCCCTACGTCCAGTGTCTGCCGGCGGCCATCGGTATGATCCGGATGTCCGCCGACGGGCAGCTACTGGCGAACTATCTGACCGACACCCGGCCGGACCTAATCATGACCGGAAAGCTGGTCGACGATCGCGCAGCCCTCGCTGCCCGTGCATCCCTGGGCCTGGACCTGCGCGTGGTTGCGACCGTCGGTACTCCGCTTTCGGTCAGCGTTGCCGGCAATCGTTTCAACCCATGGCGAGTGTTCCGCGCGACACGGCGGATCCGTGCGGACTATCGCAGGCTCGATGGGATCACGGCGGTGTCCGACGCCGTCGCGATCGATCTCCGGCGCCATTTTGGCCTGACCGAGGTGCCAGTGCGGGTGCTCCGGAATCCAATCATTCCCGCGGATCTGAACACGCGCGCCGCGATGGCCTGTCCGCATCCTTGGCTGGCCCCAAGGGAGCCTCCGGTGGTATTGGCAGTCGGGGGGCTGCGCAAGGTCAAGGACTTCGCGACCCTGGTACGGGCGTTCGCGCGACTGCCCGCGGGGATCGACGCGCGTCTGCTGGTGCTCGGCGAGGGCAAAGAGCGTGCTCGCCTGACCGCGCTCGTTCAGCGGCTGGGCATCGGCGCACGGGTAGATCTGCCCGGCTTCGTCGACGATCCCTTTCCGTTTCTCGCCCGCGCCCGTGTGCTGGTCCTGTCATCGCGCCGGGAAGGGCTACCGAATGTGTTGGTCGAAGCCATGGCACTTGGCATACCCGTGGCCGCGACCGACTGTCCCGGCGGGGTCCCTGGCCTGCTTGCGCGGGGTGCCCTCGGTCCGCTGACCCCGGTCGGTGATGCCGATGCCCTCGCGGCATCCATTGCCGGACTGTTGCAGGTTCCCACCGACCCGGAGTTGTTGCGGCGCGCCGCTGAACCCTATGGTCT
>JBATTL010000120.1:0-2424 GCA_049670525.1 Thiohalocapsa sp.
GGGCTATTTGCAAGTATGCGGATGGACTTCTTGAGATGCGCGACCGCGTAGTCGGCGGACTCGGTGGTGGTGGTGTAGGAAGTCAGGAAATTGCCGGTGCTCGACGCCGGCCAGGTGAAGAAGGCGCAGACCTGCTCGCGGCCGAGGAAGTGACAAAGCTCCGCGGTGGTAAAGGCGGCGGTGGCAAAGGTCTCATTGAATCCGTGAACGTAGAGCAAGACCCCCTTCTTTGGGGCCTGCTCGAGGCGCCGCTCGACCTCGCGCTCCAGCTCGGCCTTGGCGTCGAAGTGGCGCGCAAGCTCGGCACGGTCGCGGACCACCCTGCCATCGTCCTCCCGATAGACCCGGTAGGGCTCCTCGGGGAACACGCCCAGTTGCCGCACCTGGCTCAGCTCGAGATTGACATCCCGGGTACGCTCAGCAAGCTGGCTCTGCTCGCGCAAGGTGTTCCAGTCCAGCGCTGGCGTGATGCTCACCTCGGCAGAGCCAAAGGCGATGTGCCGCGCACGTCCTTGGCCATAAAGCAACGGGCCCGTGTCCTTAGCATGCGCCTCAAACTCTGCGGGCGTCGGCGAGGCGCGGTCGGTGATGAACAGCAGATCCAGGTCCGGGGTCTGTCGGGACTGATCAATCCGATCGAATACCAGCTGCCCGCCCGGAAATTGGTAGAGGGTCGGCGTCGGCATGAGTTGACGCGCGCTGGTGGCACAGCCGCCGACCAGAAGGACGGCAAGCGCCGTGACGACGGTCTTGGCGAGCTTCTTCGATATCGATCCTCTTATCTGCGCTCCAATGCAAGCATCAACGTCGCCACGAGCGGAAAGTACGGCGCCATGACGGTGAGCTGGTACACCTCCAAGGCGACCAGACCCGCCGCGACATTTACAGCCAGGCACGACGCGGGTCGGTTCGAGCAGCGGGCCGACGCTGTTCAAGAAGTCTGCGCGACGCAACGGCGGCACGAAGAGGCTCAACGAGAACACGACCATCGGCGGCTGGTGCATGGGCTGACGGCCCGGTTTAGGAATCTTGCTCATTCTCGAGCGCCTTGCGGGTGATCTCCTGGTAGAGACCCACGGCGCGCGTATACAGCGACTGGAGATCTGGCCGCTTGTCCACGAAACGCTTGATCTGCTCCGCGTCCTGCATCACCTCGTTGAGATGCGATAGATCGGTATCGTCGAGTCGCTCGCCGCGCTCGACCTTGGCCTTGATGTCGAGCGCCCGCGGCAGCCGGAACTGCTCGAAGCGCTCGAGAAGGGTGACGATCACGCCATCTTGATGGGAAATCTCGGTCATCTTGTCCTCCGGGTCATGGTCGACTCCTGTGAGTGTGTTGACGGTTGCGTGACGGACTGCCTGTTCCTCACCTCTACTGGAGCGCAATCGGCCTATGGCTCGGTTTCCAGGACCGACTGCTCGATGGGGTCAGTAATCCTGGGGGATGACCTTGAACGGATAGTCGGGCTCGCGATAGCCCCCCGCCTTCTGCCGTTTCGGCAACTCTACCTTCTTGTGGGGCAGCTTCTTGTACGGAATATGCTTGAGCAGGTGGGTGATGATGTTTAGGCGCGCCCGCTTCTTGTCGTCGGACGGTGCGACGTACCAGGGTGCGAAATCGGTGTCGGTAGCGGCGAACATGGCATCGCGCGCCCGCGAGTAGTCATACCAGCGGCTGTAGGACTTGAGATCCATCGGCGAGAGCTTCCAGGTCTTGCGCCCGTCTTCGATGCGTCCCTCCAGGCGTCGTGTCTGCTCCTCCGGACTCACCTCCAGCCAATATTTGAGCAGGATGATGCCGGAATCCACCATCGCCTTCTCGGTCATGGGCACCAACTCGAGAAACCGTTCGGTCTGTTCCTCGGTACAGAAGCCCATGACCCGCTCCACCCCGGCGCGGTTGTACCAACTGCGATCGAAAATGACGATCTCTCCCGCCGCGGGAAAATGACGCATATAGCGCTGGATGTACATCTGCGACTGCTCGCGCTCGGTGGGTGCCGGCAGCGCAACGACGCGGAAGACCCGCGGGCTGACCCGCTCGGTGATCGCCTTGATGGCTCCGCCCTTGCCAGCGCCATCCCGACCCTCGAAGACGATACAGACCTTGAGCCCTTTGTAGATGACCCATTGCTGCAGCTTGACCAGCTCGATATGCAGCTCTTTCAACTCCTCCAGGTATTTCTTTTTCTTCAGCTTCTTCGCATGCTTGCGCTTCTTCGGGGATCTGATCTCGGCTGGCGGGGACTCGTCGTCCAGCGCCTCGTTTTCGGGGGACTCGTCTTGGTCGATAACGTCTGTTTTGTCATTCATTGCGTGCAGTCTCCTCCTGGGTGTTGCTAGATTGCTTGAGGGCGCCAAATGTTTGCAGATGAGTCAAGTTTGTCCTCGTCGTTGTCGTTGTCGTTGTCGTAATCGATTATC
>JBATTL010000121.1:0-3083 GCA_049670525.1 Thiohalocapsa sp.
CCAGTCCACTGAATGCAAAGAAACACCAGACTTATCGCGTAACGGCTCGTCTGATTCTCGGCTAGGGGCGAAGTGACGTCAAGGCTACACGCATCGGTTTCGACGCACCGGGACCAGCGCACCGGGATCACACAGAAACACGGAATTCACCGTACGGCGATTTTAGTAGGCCTGGCACTCCCCGAGTCGAATAACGGGGTCTGGTCTTTCCTTTTGACCTCCGGACGAAACGCGATCACGTGACGGTGCGCCGGGGCGAGCGAAACCCGGATCATTTGGGCAAGTCTTGCAGTTCGTTTCTCACAGCATTTCGACCGACCGCCACCGCTGGCAGGTCCCGCCAGAACACCACCTGCGCCTGCGTGCGGCGCTGAGACGCATCGCCGCCATAGACCACCAGCAGGCGCATGGTGCTTGGCGGGTTCATCGACGCGAGTCGCTCCACGAAGCGTTGCGAATGCTTGAAGAAGTCGGTGACCACGGTCGCCCCGGACTGGATCTCCAGGAGGAAAAAGGGTCAGGCTCGATAGAAGCTAGAGCACAGTCCCGGTTGGGTTATGGTAGAGCGCTCGAGCACAACCTGTGAGTGTGCGCCCGTTGCTGGAATTGATCCCGGATTGGGAGGCGTTTGTGGGCATGGTTGAAGCTCCGAACGTCGAGGAGTTGAAGCTCCAAACGTCGAGGAACAGCTGCACGCGCATGCCCGTGCAGAGGCGAACGCTTGGCCCCATGCCTTCGTCGAATCCTTGAAGCGAGTCCCCGATGTTCCCTCAATCGACGGAAGCTGGGACCAAAGCAGAGACAGCGGAACTGCGACACCCAGAGCCTGTTCGAAGACTCAGAACGGAAGTAGGTAAACTGGCCCCTGAATTCGATTTCGCTTAGCTCCGACCTAATTAGGAGACCCCAATGCCCGTCCTTCTGTCGCATCACCGAAACGACGAACAGGAAACACTACGAGTTTCTGAATACCTCAAGCAAAATGGAGTGGCAAGCTATATAGAACTTGTCGACCCAGAGCTACAATCAACGGATGATACAACGGCGAAGTTGATGGACAGGATACTTCAATGTACCCATCTGATGGCTGTCCTGTCGCATTACGCAGAACAATCATGGTGGGTGCCTTTCATGATCGGCGCCGGATCTGGGATCGACAGGCGAATCAGCTCTTACCAGCTTTCTTCTTCTCCTTTACCCGAGTTCCTCCAGAAATGGCCGATTCTAAAGAGTCAAAGAGACTTGGATTACTTTGTTCGCTACTACAAACAAGACACCATTGTAGCGTTATCGGCAAGTCATGGTGATAAAAAGAGAATATCGTCAGCCAATCAGTTTCACAAAGAACTCAAAGCCGCTATCGAGGGAAGCAGCGACGGGGGCAAGGGGGGCAAAGTCGTTTTAAAGATACGATCCTGATCCGAACCGGTACCCTAGCGATGCGGCAATACAGAGGGGGTTTGTGCTCGACGGAGCTAAGGATTGGCAAGCCTGCGCCGTTCGTAGCCTACTGCTCGGACCCCCTAGCGTGCTCTTCCCTATTGACCTCATCTTCGTCTGACGAATGACGATGCCTAACGAGAGAACGAGGTCAAATATTGCAATCACACACGCTTGAGGGCACCTGATTACCAAGAAGACTCAGCCAAACACTAACCTCCCTAAGCGGTTGTTTTTATTGAGTATATCTTGGAGGTAGCAAAAAGAATCAGATGTAGTCGTCCAGCTCAAGCCGCCCCAGCCGCACCCGAAGTTAGGGTCACCAATCGCAAGAATTGGGTCTCGCAAGAATTGGGTCTGGTCTTTCCTTTTGACCTCTCGACGAAACCCGATCACCTGACGGCGCGCCGCGGCAAGCGAGACCGGATCATTGGGGCAAGTCGCGTGGTTCGTTCCTCGCTGCATCCCGACCAATGGTCACCCCTGGCAGATCCCGCCAGGACACCACCTGCGCGTGCGTGCGACGCTGAGACGCGTCGCCACCATAAACGACCAAGCCGCGCATGGTGCGTGGCGGGGTCAGCGACGCGAGTCGCTCCGAAAAGCGTTGCAGATGCTTTAAGAAGTCGGCGACCACGGTCGCCCCGGACTTGATCTCCAAGACGTCGAGCGCCAGCCCGTGTTCGACGAGCAAGTCGATCTCGATGCCGCGCCTTTCGCGATAATGGAACAGCGCGGGCTGTTGGCCCTGGTTGGTTTGGGCCTTGTAGACCTCGGCCACGACCCAGCTTTCGAACACCGCACCGCGCAGGGGATGCAGGCGCAGTTGTGCCGGCTCCTGAATACCGAGCAGGTAGCACAGGAGCCCGCTGTCGAGCAAGTGCAGCTTCGGCGCCTTGAGCAGTTGCTTGGTGCAAGGCGGTCTGCGGGCTGCTGGTGGCACGCATCGCCGAGCCGTTGATCCTCATCGACTGGTCGGATCTGAAGCAGGATCAGTCGTTGCACAGGCTGCGCGCATCGCTCGGAGTCGGCGGGCGCTCGGTGACGCTCTAAGAGGAAATCCATCCGCGGAAGCGCTTCGGCAACCGCCCGGTGCAGACTGCATTCCTGCGGCGCTTGGCCACCCTGCTGGCGCCAAGTGGCACCAATCATCATCGGCGACTCCCGCTTCCCTGTTCGGGATTGGGGTACCATTTATCGCGAGGTCGGCCGTGCAAGTTGACACTGGGGCCGGGGCGGATGGCCACGCGCGCGGGCGCGACTTCCTGCGTTCAAGAATAGAACGAGGCGAATGGCCAGCCTGGTCTAACGTTTGGATCGAGATGGCGGGACAAGCGACACCGCGCGACGAACTCGTTAAAGAGCAAGCGCCGGAGTGTTAAAGCGCGGTAGAGGGAGGTGTTGGGGGTGAGAGGGAAAGGAGCCTAGGGACTCTCTCAGAGTCCAACCATCTCGGCATGCAGCCCGCGACTGCGGACCATCCTGAGTACTTCGCTAGGCTTGGTGTACTCGGCGTCGAAATCGACCAGCATCAGGTGGCGAGTGCGTTCGTGGACGCAGCCTGACATTGTACGAAGCGTTCCATCAGCAGGATCGGCCTGGCAACCGCTCGGTGCACACAGGGTTGCCGCGTCGCCTGGGCG
>JBATTL010000122.1:0-9862 GCA_049670525.1 Thiohalocapsa sp.
GTTGGCGTCGGGGCCAACTCATCGCCGCCGCGGCCTCTCTGAATAGGGGGCGTCCTGCGGGCATCGCCATCACCGACAAACGCCCGGTCCGCCCGAAGACGACTCTGGCGCGGCTCGCCGCGGCCGGTGTCGAGCCCGCCGCTGACGCCGTCGGAGATTCAATTGACGACGGTACCCGGGCGGCGCTGATCGAACTCGATGGTGCCACGCCTGAGTATTGGCTCGGTTTCGACAACTTCTACGCTATCACGCGCTACAACCACAGCAATCTATACGCGATGGCGGTCTTCCAGCTGAGCGAGGAGATCGCCCGGCAGTACCGTGAAGCCGAGGAGGGCTGACATGCAATCGGCCGAACGAGACTCAAGACTTGCACGGACACTCTTGGTGCTCCTGTCCGTGCTGACCCTAGCGCTCGGCGGCTGCGGCGGTGCGCCGAAGCAGTTGGAAACCGGAGCCACCACCACGAGCGGCCCCCCGGACGCAGTACCCAGGGTCGAACCCAAGGCCCGTTACGGCAACATGAAGTCCTACGTCGTCTTCGGTAAGACCTATTATCCGAAGAAAAGCAGCCGCGGACACGTCGAGCGCGGCATCGCGTCCTGGTACGGTCCAAAGTTCCACGGTCGCAAGACATCGAGCGGCGAGCCCTATGATATGCATCAGATGACCGCCGCCCACAAGACGTTGCCGCTGCCAACCTATGCGGTGGTGAAGAATCTTGAGAACGGCCGCAGCGCCATCGTCAAGGTCAATGATCGCGGGCCGTTCGTCGGCGACCGTATCATCGACCTGTCCTATGCCGCTGCCAAGAAGCTCGGTGTCGACAAAAAGGGCCTAGCGCGGGTCGAGGTCGTCTCCATTGACCCGCGTGATCACAACGGCAAGGTGCCAAAGCGGCATCGCGTTGCGGCGGAGAGCCAGCAGCGATACCGGCCGCAGCGCAAGCCGCTGGTTTCTTCGCGCGGTTTGGCGAAGGCGCCGTCCAAGGGATCATCACGCAGCGCGGCGAACCCTTCGTCAATACCGACAGCGACCGCGGCGGCGCCGAAGCCGGAGCCGCAACCCACAGCCAGACATCCATCATTACCAACATCAGCACCAATCCCTCGATCCTCACTGGCAGGGGTAGCGGCAGTCGCGTCGGATACCGATTCGCCGCTGTACGTTCAAATCGGGGCTTTCGGCACCCGGGATAATGCCGAGCAGCTGCGTCAGCGCCTGACGGGCCTGTTGCAGAACCCAATCGAGGTGCGCGAGGCCGGCCATAGTTCCGCCTCCGGAACGCCGAATCTCTACAAGGTGCAGGTGGGCCCTGTCGCATCACGCTCCGATGCCGATCACCTCTCGCGCAAGCTGACATCGCTGGGCATCGCACGGCCGCTGTTGGTCATGAACTGATCGGCTCGGCGGGGTGGAGCAACCCGTATGCCAAAGCCTTGAGCACGCGGTAGAATGTGACCCAACGCCTGCCCTTCGGCCGGCAGCCATCCATGTCACCGTGTCGCCCAATCCATGATTCCCAGCGCCCGCCTCGCTCCCGCCCCGTTCTCATCGCTTGTCTTATGCACCTTCCTGCTGGTTCCGGCGTTGTCCGCCTTGGCGCAGGAAGTACCCGTCCCGGGTCCGCCCCAACTTGGTGCAAGAGGCCATTTGCTCGTCGATCACGACAGCGGCGTCATCCTGGCAGAGAATAACGCCGACGAGCGCCTCGAACCCGCCAGCCTGACCAAGATTATGACCGCCTACGTGGTTTTCCGCGAACTCGAGGCTGGCAATCTGTCGGTCGACGACGAGGTGCTGATCAGCGAGAAGGCCTGGCGTACCGGTGGCTCGAAGATGTTCGTTGAGGTTGGCAACCGGGTTTCGTTGGGCGACTTGCTCCACGGCGTGATCGTGCAATCCGGCAACGACGCCAGCGTTGCGCTGGCCGAGCATGTCGCCGGGACCGAGGAGACTTTCGCCGAGCTGATGAACAACCACGCCGAACGACTGGGCATGAACAATACCCATTTCGTCAACGCCACCGGCCTGCCGGACCCGGATCACTACACGACGCCGCGGGATATCGTCAAGGTATCCGCGGCCACTATCCGGGAGTTCCCGGAGTACTATGCTTGGTATGCGTTGCCGGATTTCACGTACAACGATATCAAGCAGTCCAACCGCAACCGCTTGCTGGCGCAGGACCCGGCCGTCGACGGTGTCAAGACCGGTCACACCCAGGCAGCTGGCTACTGTCTCGTGGCATCCGCGGTGCGTGATGGTCAGCGATTGACCTCCGTCGTCATGGGTACCGACAGCGAGTCGGCACGTGCCCGCGACAGCCTGGCTTTGTTGAACTACGGCTACAGGTTCTTCGAGACCCATAACCCGTTCCCCGGTGGCAAGCCAGTAGAGGAATTGCGTATCTGGTCCGGGGATCGCACCGAACTCCCCGTCGGGCCGGCTCGTGATCTGTTTGTGACCATACCTCGCGGTAAGTACGCGGAACTCAGCGCGGAGCTCCAGCCCGCGGCTACGATCAATGCGCCCGTGGCCTGGGGTGACGTCGTCGGCGAGATCGTTTTTACGCTCGGCGACACGGAGATTAAGCGCGAGCCGGCCGTGGCGCTCGATGACGTCGGCGAGGGCGGCATCATGCGCCGCGCACTCGACTCGATGCTGCAATTGTTCTGAACTCCTGCGCCCCGATTAGGGCCTCTTGAGCAGTCATGACCCAGCTCTACCTGAACGGCCGATTCATGCCCCCGGAACAGGCAACCCTGTCCGTCATGGATCGGGGCTTTCTGTTCGCTGACGGCGTCTACGAAGTGATTCCTGTCTATGGCGGCGTCCCGCGGCGTGCGTCGGAACACCTGCGGCGGCTTGCCAGCAGTCTGCACGGCATCGGATTGCCACCGCCCCTAACCGACGCGAAATGGTCGGCAGTCTTCCAGAGGCTCCTAGAATCGACTGCCCTGGCAGAGTCCAACTCAGCTTCGGCCGTCGATCAGACGATCTATGTTCAGGTGACCCGCGGTGCTGCGCCGACGCGGGATCACCGATTCCCGAAGCAGGTCGAGCCAACCGTGCTGGCCATGGTCAACCGACTCAAGCCCAGAGCTTCGTCGTTGGCGGAACAGGGCGTCGCTGCCGTCCTGCGCGACGATTTCCGCTGGGGCCGCTGCGACATCAAGTCGGTCGCACTGCTGGCGGCCGTTCTGCTGCGCCAGGACGCCCACGAATCCGCCGCCGAGGAGGCGATCCTGGTGCGCGACGGGCTGGTCGTCGAGGGCTCGACCAGCAACCTGTTCATTGTGAGCCAAGGACGCCTGATCACGCCTCCCGCGAGCCGTTTCCTGCTGTCTGGAATCACACGGGCGCTGACACTGGAACTCGCCCGACAGGACGGGATCGACTGCGCTGAATCTGACGTCTCGGTCGATACCTTGCGTGCGGCCGACGAAATCTGGCTGACCAGCTCCACGCGCGAGGTTATGCCAGTGACTCGGTTGGATGGAGCGTGCGTCGGCGCAGGCGTGCCCGGCCCCCTCTGGCGGCGCGTCGATGCGCGCTATCAGGACTACAAGACTCAACTGCGAGAGCGTCGTGTCTGATTCCAGCGATGAGACTGGCGCAGATCCGGCCGAGGACGCCGAAAGGTCGCAGCCGGAATCGCTGCTGGAGTTTCCATGCGTCTTTCCCATCAAGGCCATGGGTCGAGCCGACAGCAGGCTCGACAGCGTCGTGCTGGAGATTCTACGCCGACATGCGCCGGACTTTGATGGCGGCACCCTGGAGACGCGCGCGAGTAGCGGCGGCAAATGGCTGGCCGTCACCGCGCGTGTCGAGGCCAGCAGCAAGGCGCAGCTCGATGCGATCTATCACGAGTTGACCGCCCACGAGCTGGTGGTCTATGCCCTCTGATGCTCTCGAAGGCGCGGCAACCTTCCTTCACATTCGCCATCTCGGTGTCGTCGACTACGATGAGACGTGGCGCGCAATGCGCCGTTTCACCGACGAACGCGACGATACCAGTCCAGACCAGCTGTGGCTCTTGGAGCATGCGCCGGTCTTCACCTTGGGTCAGGCCGGTCGCCCCGAGCATGTACTGAATCCGGGCGACATACCGGTGGTTCAGACCGATCGGGGTGGGCAGGTGACCTATCATGGTCCGGGACAACTCGTCGCCTATCTGCTGTTGGACCTGCGGCGCGCCGGGCTTGGCGTGAAACGTCTGGTCAACCTGTTGGAACAGTCTGTCATTGATGTGCTTTTGCGACTCGGCATTGACGCAGCCGCGCGTCGTGACGCGCCCGGGGTCTATGTGAACGGCGCCAAGATCGCAGCCATTGGTCTGCGCGTGCGTCGCGGGTGCAGCTACCACGGCATCGCCCTCAATATCGGCGTCGACTTGGCGCCGTTTCAACGTATCAATCCATGCGGCTATGCCGGTCTGCAAGTGACCCGCTTGGTGGATCTGACACCGAGGGTTGAGTTCGCTCAAGTGGAGGCCAGGTTAGCTCAGGCTACTTGTGACAGGCTGGGCCTTCGCGGCGCCGCGCCCGGTGCTCCCGAGCTTGCTATTGCAGCTTCCGAGAAACGCCAGATTCACCACCCTTGTCACCCTTATCGTCGCCGGTAGGAATGACTGAAGGCTGTCAGAGGGTGCCGGCGCGCTTGGCGGCAACATAGGCATTGACCAACGCGGGGGGCAATTGCCGCGGCAACAGGTCGAGCACCCGGGCGCCCAGGTGATGAAGCCGTTCATGCTGACGGTGGCGGTCGGTCAGGTAGGCGTGGGTGCCGTGGAAGCGCAGCGCCTGGCGATGGCTGTGGATTGGGGCGGCCAGCGTCTCGTCCAGAATTGACTCGCGCAGATCCGCGACCAGCACCAGGTGCCGTCGGCGCAACACCTGCACTGCCCGTAACAGTTCCGGGTGGTCCTCATCGCGGCTGTTGGTTACGAATACCACTAATGCGCGACGCGGCTGACGCTGCAAGAGTTCGCGGGCGGCCGTCAGTGGATCGGCGGCGTCGAGCCCGGCTTCCAGGTTGTATACCGCGGCCAGCAGACGGTTCACCGTGTCTGGATCCTGACGCGGTGCGAACCAGCGTCGCGGCCCACCATAGGTCATCAGCCCCACGGCGTCGCCCTGGCGAACAGCCACATAGACCAACAGCAGCAGCGCGTTCAATGCCTCATCGAGGTGACCGCGACCTTCGGTGTCCACGTGGCGCATGCGCCTGCCGCAGTCGAGCAGGAACAGCAAGCGCTGGTCGCGCTCGTCCTGGTATTCCCGAGCGATGAGCTTGCGAGTGCACGAGGTGGCCTTCCAATCGATCTGGCGCGCTGTGTCGCCACGACGATACTCGCGTAGTTGGTGGAATTCCGCGCCGCTGCCCCGGCGCTGCAGGCGTCGAACACCCATTCGCGCGAGTTGATCGTTCCCTGCCAGCAGAGCGTAACGGCTGATCTCGGCGAAGTTCGGATAGACACGGACCGACGCGATAACTCGGACGGCGCGCCGCCGGCTCCACAGCATCAACGGTGCGTGCAGGCGCAGGTCGCAGCCGGAGAACCGATACAGGCCCCGCCGCGGTGAACGCAAACGGTAGCGCAAGCGCAACCGCTCTCGCGGTCCGATGGTCAGGGTTTGTGGCAGGTCGCGCACCTCGAAATCCGACGGGTGCAGATCATGGCAATCGAGCCGAAGCGCGCGGGCATGGCCGTTCGTCAGGCTCAGCTCGACCGGGCTCCAGACGCCTTGCGGCAGGATACTGGCGACTTTCCGGTGAACCTCTGGTGTGTGCGTCGTCTGGAGTAACAGCAGATCGGTCAGCGCAATTGCGCCGAGCAAAAGGCCCATGCCCTGCCAAAAAGCCGCGGCCGCCGGCCACCAGACGACAAGCAGCCCGGCGGCGGTCCACAGCAGGAGTGCGTACAGCAGGCTTCGGCCCGGCTTCATGGGGCGAATCTCATGGTCTGAATCGTACTGGGTGCCGTTCGGGGATTACGAGCGCTCGCGCTTGTCAGGATCTTGGTGCCGGGACGCTGTCCAGCAGTTCCGCCAGCACGTCGTCCGAGCGGTAGCCCTCGATCTCCAGGTCTGCGCTGAGTTTGATGCGGTGGCGGAGCACCGCGTGGGCGACCGATTTGACATCGCTAGGAGTCACAAAGCCGTTGCCGCCGAGTAGCGCTCGCGCTCGGGCTGTTCGAACCAGTGCGACGCTTGCGCGAGGTCCTGCGCCGCTCTCGATACCCTGCCAGTCGCGGGAGGCTCGAACCATGCGCACGGCATAGTCCAGGACGCTATCGTCGATGATCAGCGCGGCCGCGATCGCCTGGATTTCCAACAGCTTCGCGGGTTCGATAACCGGTGCGACCCGCGACAGGTCGAGTCCGTCGCCGATGGCGCCGTCCGTGACCTGCCGCACCAGCGCCATCTCGTCATCATCGGCTGGATAGCCGATCGATGCCTTGATCAGGAACCGGTCCAGCTGGGACTGAGGCAGCGGGTACGTGCCTTCCTGTTCAATCGGATTCTGCGTTGCCATGACCAAGAACGGCGACTCCAGCGCCAAGGGTTTGCCTTCGATGGTGACTTGCCGCTCCTGCATGGCTTCAAGCATGGCGGCCTGGGTTTTGGCTGGGGCGCGGTTGATCTCGTCGCCGAGCAACAGATTGCAGAATACCGGGCCTCGGCGGATGTGGAACTGCTCGGTCTTCATGTCGAAGATGGCGTGGCCCGTAATGTCGCTCGGCATTAGGTCCGGCGTGAACTGGATCCGCGAATAGCGTCCACCAATGGCTCGCGCCAGGGCGCGCACCATCAGAGTCTTGCCCAGGCCGGGAAGTCCCTCGATTAACACGTGCCCGGCCGCCGCCATGGCCTGGATCAGCTCGCGAATCACCTGCCTCTGGCCGAGAACGGCGCGATTCATCTGCGTCTCGACGGCCTGCAGGCTCGCGGACGCCGCGGCGACTCGCTCCGGAGACAAATCTGGGGATTCGGTCATGGATGTTGATCCGTTCTTGCTGGGTTGGTGGGCTTAGAGCGCGGACCAGAGCCGCTGCAGCACGCTGGTTTGTGCGGTAAAGTCCTGGCCGGGTTGATGGTGCCGATACAAGGCATCCTGCACTTGCTCGGCGGAGCCGCCGATCTGCTCGCTCATCCAGGCGGCTCGGTCGTTTTGGTCCATCTCATGTAGCGATGGGTGGCGGCGCAGCCATGCCTGTTCGATCCGCTTGCGGGTGGCCTCCAGTTGCAGGCTGTTGCGGCCATGTCTCGACATCAGAGCGGCGGCGGCCTCAAGGTGATCGACGAGGTTGCGTCGCGTCCGCGTCCGCGTCGGCAGCCGCGGTCCGAGCTCTGGGCCGAGATGCCACAACAGCGCAATCACGAGCAATGTCGCGGCGATGATGGCCTGAGGCGCCGCGCGCCAAAGCAGTGCCGACAGTCCCGGCGCCACATGATCATAGATCAGCCAGACCTTACCGGCGCCGAGGCTCATCAGAGCCAGAGCGAGGGCATGGTCGTGATTGGCGATGTCGGCGTTGGTCAAGAAGATGTTGTCGCTGGTCACGGTCAACGTTCCCTTACCGACGCTGTACTGGAGCAGGCGGGGCAGGCCGTCTGCGGTTGCGCTGGCGATGGCCTGATCGTCTGCATCTTCGAGAAAGAACTTGGAGACGAAGCCGACCTCGATCGGCTCGGGGTAGTCATCGAAGTCGATTTTCGCGATGACCTCCGTCTTCTCAGCGTCGGTCCGGGCGCGTAGCAGTGCGCCGAAGCCCGCCAGGAAATCGTCCGTGCGGGGCGCTTCCTCGGGCTCCAGGATCTGGGTCGCCTCGACAAGCAGCCTGCCGCCTGCCCTGAGCCAGCTGCGCAATCGCTCACGCCGCTCGCGGTTGAGGGAGTCCAGCCCGTTGACGACCAGCATGTCCCCCGGCGGCGGCAAGTCCCGGAACAGGCTCTGTCCGGGCACCGACGCTGCGTCGATGCCGGCGCGTTGGAGAAAACGCTCCGCCGCCAGAAACGGATTGCGCTGTGCGTCCTCGGACCAGCCGGTGGTGAGTTCGCGTGTCTGCTTTTCGAAGTTGCGGTCGAACCAGGCCCAAGCCGCAACCAAGAGTGATAAAACCAGCGCCCCCAATAGCCAGGGCAAGGGGCTGACACGCGGCCCGCTCATTGCGTTTGGGCCATCGATGTGACGGAAGGATGAGTTGTCAATAGTTGTCCGATCGCGTGGACGTCGACGGGGTGATGGGCATAGGCGACGTTCTGCCAGAGCCTGGTCAGACTTTGGAACCAGGCGAGCTGATCCGAGGTCGCGGCCCGCCCCACTGCCTCGATACAGTCCGCCTCCGTGGCGCTGTCTGGGATATCGAGGCCATTGGCCCGCAGATGCGCGATCTGAGCCCGATAAAGCAGCGCCAATGCACCTCGTGCGTCGCGCGCGGCCAGCAGGGCACGCACGGCCGTGTCAAGGTCGGCGGCGAGTGATTGCAGAGGCCGTGCCCCTTCGCTGACGACGGGCGGTGGTCCATCAACGCGATCAGGTTGGCGCCGTCCGATCCGCATGCCATGCAGTTCCATCCACAGGCGGTAGCCGAGCAACAGCAACGCGGCTCCGGCCGCGAGTCCCAGCCCCCATTTCAGTGCTGTGGCGAGGGCCAGGATGAAATCGATGGGAAGCCAGGCAGCCGGGTCGTCGTCGCCTTCATGGACAGGTGCGCCGTCACCGATGTAGACCCAGGCCTCCTCGTGTCTGGTCGAGCCGAAATCTGCGTCCGAAAGCACTTGCTCGACAAGAGAGCGTGCCGTCTCCGGACTCGGTGCTGCAGGCGCTTGCGCAGACTCGGGCGCGGTGGCGGTTCCCACCAGTACCAGCGCTAGCGCCGCTGGCAGCAGCATGGCGAGTCCGGGGTCCGGTCTTGTGGTGCTGGACCCTTTCGGGGTGGTATTGCTGGCACGGGCCAGACTGTGGCGGAACCGCAGTTCGAGATCCCAGGCCTCGAGATCAGTGCGACGGCCAAGGTACAGCGCGAAACCCGCTGCGACGTAAAACGGCGCGATCACGGACATGGCGGCCAGCGTGCAGAGTGTGCCCAGCCAATACAGCATGGAGCTATCGTCAAAAACAGCCGCGCGAAGGTCCAGATTCGGCAGGTGGTCGGGAATCATGAAAGCGATCAGCAGCAAGGCCGAGAGCAAGAGCAGGGTCTCCAGTTGCACACAGATGATCGTCAGCCAGGTGGCGACACCACTGCCGTCTCTGAGCACCCGAAGTCGTTCTCGGCGCGAGCGTCCGGAGAGTCGCTCCAGCAATGTCATCGGCATCGCGAAGGAGCGGGCCGGACCCAAACGCCGCCACAACAAGCCTGGCCAGAGCGGTGGTGGGAATGCCCGTCGAATCTGTCGCGCGGTGTCGGCGACCGGCGCTTCATCGCCGAACAATGCCCGGCTGAGCCAAAGCAGCAAGAGCGACTCGTACAGCGGCTTGAGCCACCACAGCGCCAGCAGCCAGAGGTCAGGGCGGTCTCGCAGCGGCAACAGGAGCACGGCCGCGACAGGCAGCATCGCGATCCACCACAGGGCCCAAAGCGGCAAGAACCAGTGTCGAGCCAGTGCGAAGCCCAGGTCGACGCTCTCCCATCCGGTACGCGGCCGGAGCGCGGCGCGGAGGCGATCAAGCTCCATGAACCCTATCCCGTCCCGCGAGACTCAGATAGGCCGCCACCAACAGCCACCCGCAGACGCCGACGGCGTATTTGATCCCCGGCGTGATGCTCCCATTGGACGACCAAAACGCCTCCACGAATGCGGCGAGCAGTAGCATCAGCATGGCGTCCCCCGTCAGCTGGACGGCCTCTGCC
>JBATTL010000123.1:0-1948 GCA_049670525.1 Thiohalocapsa sp.
GATATCACTTGCTCGCTCACCGTTGCAGCCGCTTCCTGCTTGCCGGTCAACAAGTCGGTCAAGTCGCCCGCTCGCGGCGAGGCTGCGATGAGTAGCCAGCCTGCAATCAAGCCGGCAATCATGGGGCAGATTTCGATCCGCGGAATGCGTTGCATGGTCATGTGGGCCAGTAGGCGCTCCGCTCTGAAAGGTCTTGGCCGTAGCAAACGCCTCGGTCGTCGCGGCGTCCGGTGTATCGCCCGGGTGGACCGGGGTTCAGTCTGATCGAGCGTACGTCCGCCCCTCGTCTCGACCCAATGACTCGGGCTCGATGAAGATGCGTTTGATCTCTGGATACTGCTCTCTGATTTGGTGTTGCAGTCGATCGACCGCACCCATGATCTCCTCTGTGGACAAACCGGAGCGGAAGCGGACATCCAGATTGAGCAATACGTCCGCGGGGCCGAAGTGCATGGTCAACGGTCGACCGGCCCGGACCACGGCTGCATCTTGCTGCACAATCTTGTACACGCTTTCGACCATCTTCGGGTCCGCCGCCTCGCCGATCAGGAGGCTGCGGCTCTCATAGGCCAGGAAGAAGGCCACGGCCGAGAGCGTCAGACCGATCATCATGGAGGCGAGACCATCCCAGACCAGGCTGCCCGTGACTTGGCTGAGGTAGACCCCGATCAGCGCAAAACAGCAGACCGGCGAGTGCCGCCGAGTCCTCCAGGATGACGGAGACCGTGGTCGCGTCCTTGGCGGAACGCAGCGCGCGCCAGATGCTCTCGTTCTTGACCGTGGGTAGGAACTCTCTGATCGCAATCACCCAAGAGGTCCCTTCGGCGATCAGAGCGACCCCGATCACGGCGTAGTTCCACATGGGATTGCCGCCCCCTCCGAGGCATGGCCTGAAATGTGGGTCAGGCCCTCGAAGAAGGACAGTCCACCGCCAATACCGAATAGCGCGATGGCGACGATCAGGCTCCAAGAATAGAGCTCCTTGCCATAGCCGAACGGGTGCTCCGAGTCCGCCTTGCGCGCGGCGCGTTTCATGCCGATCAGCACCAGACCCTTGTTGGCGGTATTGACAACCGAGTGAATGCACTCCGAGAGCATTGCCGAACTGCCGGTGGACATGGCCGCGACGCCCTTGGCGGCTGCGATGATGCCGTTCGCCGCCATGGCACCGTAGACGGCGATCGGTGATTCTTGGGTCTTGTCGGTGGATTGCGAGTTCATCGCTCCTCCTGTGTTGTCGGGGCAAGACCCCTGATGCGATTGGATCATGTGTTCGTGTGACGTTGCGGTGTTTGCAGGCAAACATTACGCCAGCAAACTGAACGCGCACGACTCGTGCCAGCCGTGGACTTGAGATCGGACGCGAAAGCCTGAGTGTTGTCGGTGGCGTGGCGCCAACCCTGAGAATGCGGCGCTGTCGCATGCTCACCGTTGAGAGGCCATCGCCAGTCCGATTCGATGGCAACATGTCGAAGCTGTCGTTAGCGAGAAAATTCCCGACTTGGTGGATTTCCACCAGGACGAT
Organism: Thiohalocapsa sp.; assembly: GCA_049670525.1. Taxonomy (GTDB): domain Bacteria; phylum Pseudomonadota; class Gammaproteobacteria; order Chromatiales; family Chromatiaceae; genus Thiohalocapsa. The sequence continues at coordinate 1,526 of JBATTL010000123.1, forward strand.
GCGATGAATCGGTGTCATTAATCCGGTGGTTCGAGCCGATCGTATCCGGGTTGGTAAACCTTTGCCGAGCCTGTGATGCTTTAGTTGGTATGTAAATTGCTGATTTCGTTTAGCCCGCGAACGCGCGGGTTTGCCGTGGTATTCCGCGGCCGAGTACAAGCCTTACTAAAGACGCCTCACTAACCAGGATGTTTCATAAACTGGCCTGGACCGCGGTGCCCTGAGCGAATTGCCGCCGGTTTGGGTGCCGGCGGCAGCAGCGAGTGGGCGCTGATGGGAGCGGATGCTGAAGAAACCACGCGAGCGCGAGCTTGATCAATAGAATGCGAAAGAATTCGCCGCCCTGCGGGCATGGCGGGGCCTGCCGGAGGCGAGAATCGCCGTCATCCGCTTGCTGAAGTCCCTCCGCTTGGGGGTTAGGTG
>JBATTL010000124.1:0-1518 GCA_049670525.1 Thiohalocapsa sp.
CCGCAAGCGGGGGGCGCTCTCTCGCCGGCCCGATCGAGATCGGGCCAGCCTTTCAGCCGCTCACTGAGGCGGAAGCGCAGAGTTCTGCTGCGCAGTGCCTTGTGAGGGCCCCTCGATCCAGTTGAACCGATCGGTGCTGAGTAGGATGAAGTGAATGAGAAGCGCGAGGACGAACAGAAAGCCAAAGAGGCCCACGAGCGCCTGGCGCGGATCAAAAAGAAGCCAGAGCTTATGCATGGTTCTCTCCTCAACCCATCAGAGTGTTTACTGCGGTCTGCCCGAGCTCGAGCAGGCCGTAGCCGTCCACCCCCGGGAGCCACGGACGCCACGACCATACGAGGAAGTGGGCGCCGATCGCCACTGCGGTGAACACCAAGAAGCCCGTGACGAAAAAGCGGTGAAACTCCTTCGCCTCAGCTTCCGTAAGCCCCGACAAGGAGCTTGCTTTGTTTTCTTCTGCCATTCTGTTCTGTGACCTCCTAACGAATTGCCGCGCTCATCCCGCGCGGCTGGGTTGCGCCGGATTGGCGTAATCGGGGTTGGTCGAGGATGGGTCGAGTGCGGCCAACGTGACCGAGTCGAGCCCAAGCTCTCGGGCGCACCGCTCGGCGTCGTCCCGCAGCTGCTTGGCCGCCGAGATGCGCGTGAGCACCGGCATCGTCTCGAGCGCCTGCGCGAGCGCTCGCTCCGCGGCCTCGGTCCACGGGAGCGAGGCGCGCGACGGCGTGGGATCGATCTTATCGAGCTCCGTACCGAGCGGAAGGATGTTGAAGAGTGCGTCGAACAGGGCGTTGCACAGCTCCTGCACCAGGTAGGTCGCTCCGGCGTAGCCCATGAATGGGGTGCCGGTGTGTCGTCGGATCGCCGTACCGGGGAACGAGGCCGGAATATAGATCCCGCGGCCGCCCGCCTCAGCCAGGTACATGCGCTCGTTGTAGGAGCCGAACACCATGAGCGGAGGGTTCTCGTGGATCTGCTTTCGGATGTCGGCGCTGTCCGTCTTGGCGCCGGCCTTACGTGCCACCGCGAAGTGGCAGGGCAGTCCGAGTTCGTCCTCGAGAAACGCGCGCAGCCCGCGGCTGTAGGTTTCATTGGCGACCACACCAAAGCTCGCGGTACCGAAGAAGTCCTGGGTCACCGACCGCCACAGATCCCACATCGGCTTCAGCGTGGTGTGTTTTTCCTGCTCGATGAACGGTTCGGGGTCGAGGTCGACCAGCTCGCCAAGCGCCCGTAGGAACTTGGTGGTGCTGTGCAGGCCAATCGGTGCCTGCAGGAAGGGGGCCGCGAGTTCTTCGCACAGTAGCCGGCCGTACTCGCGGTACATCACTACGTTGGCGTCGGCCTGGGCGAGCTTGGCGATGTCGGCGAGATGAGTGCCGAGCGGGAACACCATGTTGACTTCGGCGCCGATGCCCTCGATAAGGCGCTGCATCTCGGCGAGATCGCTATACGTGTTGAAGTAGCCGTAGCTCGGCCCGATGATGTTGATGCGGGGCGGCACACCCTCCTTGCGCT
>JBATTL010000125.1:0-2123 GCA_049670525.1 Thiohalocapsa sp.
GCGAGAGCGGACGCGCGATCCTCGCCCAGAGCGCCGCCAGCCAGACCGCCAATGCCGGGAAGGTGGCGATCTCGGTGGCCAGTGGCGTCTTGGTCGAGACGGGTCCCGAAGGCGCGGAGACCATCGGCATCAAGGACGGCAATGCCAATACGCTGACCAACGCGGGGACCATCACCCAGCGCAACCCCGATAGCTTCGTCATCCGCACCGACGGCAAGGGTGACCTGGCCGTCACCAATACCGGCACCATCAATGGCTCAATCAGGAAGGGCAGTGGAGCGGGCGCGATCGCCTTTGCCAACGACCCGGGTGGCCGATTCGCAACCGGCCGAGAGGTCAACCTCGGCCCGAGCGGCCGGTTCGTCAACGCCAGCGCACTGTCGCCACATGGCTTCGGCAGCATCGGTACCAGCCGCTTCACGACCGGCCTTTATCAGCATACCGCCGATGCGGTGACCCAGATCGATTTCAGCTTTGCCGACAATCGTGCCGACAGCATCGAGATCGACAGCGCAACCATCGTACATCGCGGCAGGATCGCTCCCAACCCGATCGCCGGATTGCCGCGGTCCAATCAGACCGGCAACCTCGGGATCATTCGCTCGAGAACCGACAATGGTGACTTTTCAGGGCTGAGCGTCGGCAGCACCGCAGTCATCGATTACCGGCTTCAGCACCGGCTCGAGGCCGGCTGGCCCGCGTCCCAGGCATCGGGTTCGTCGCGACGGACATCGATCGCGACCGACCTCGACTATGCTGTCGACTACACCCCGTGGGATGGCACACCGCAGGCCCAGTCGAAGGTGGGTGCAGCCGCGCGTGAGCGCATTACACGCAACCACACCAGCTTCGGCGGGCACATCGATCGCCTGGTCGTCGCACGGTTGGCGGAGCTCGAGCAGGGCGGAGGGGACCTTGACTTCGTCAATGACTTCGTGTGGTCCCTGTTGAAGCTCCCCGAGGTCATCGACCTGGTCGACATCTATGGACGCTTCGCACCCGGTGGGATCTTCGCACCCGCCGACGCTGCCACGTTTGCCTCGCGCCGTTTTACGAATCAGCTCTACGATTGCCCTGCTCAGGAGTCCGAGCGCAAGGATGTGCCCGATACGCAGGACGTCTGTGCCTGGCTTCGCGTCGGCGGGATCACCAATCGTCGCCAGCGGGATGGTCTCAAGTCCGGCTATGACGAGGATGTGTTCAGCCTGTCGGCCGGGGCCGAAGTCCGCAGCGGTGACTGGACCCTGGGTGGTGCCCTCGGCTACGAGGAGTCGTCTCTGTCGGGCACCATCGTCTCCGGGAATGGTGACCGCATGCAGGCCGGCGCCGCCCTCAGCAAGCGCTTCGGCGAGACCACCCTGTCCGGCTCACTATCGGTTGGCCACCAGGACTTCGATCTCAGGCGAGTGGTGAGAACGCCGCGAGACCGGCGGGTATCGTTGGGAGATCCGGCTTCGACCTGGGTCAGCGGACATCTGCGCGTGAAGCATCCCGTCGCGGTCGGTGAGGCCACCGTGCTGGAGCCGTTTCTCGATATCGGTCTCACGCGGGAATGGAACCCAGGGTATACCGAGACCGGCGCGGGACCCTATAGCCTGATCGTGGATGACAGCGATGAGCGGTTCGCAACCTTCAATCCGGGGCTGCTGTTGAATGGGGCCTTCGAGGCGTTCGGCATGGATGTCGAGGCGACCGCTCGAGCCGGCTTTTTCGGCATCCTGGGGAACCTGCAGCGTTCGGCAACCGTGCGCTTCGCCGGCGTCGGTCCCGGCGGCCCGAGCTTCATCGTGCGCGACGATAGCAACAGGCGTTTCGCCGAACTGGGTCTCGCACTGCAGGTGGCCGTTGCCGACGATGTGATGATCGAAGCCAGTGTCGACACACTGCTGTCGGAGACGCAGCAGGAGTACGCGGGAGGGGTGCAACTCATCATGCTGTTTTGAGATGGGCGCAAGCCCTGGCCCATTGGCGCGATACGGTCCATCGCCGCGCTGGGCACTGCCGTAGTCAAGGCCGTGTACCGACCGGGACGGGTTGATAGAACAGAGCGTCGAGTTGGCGGATCGAGACGAATCCAGCCTCCGTCAGCAGCTCACACAATCGCTCGGTCGAGACCGCGAAGT
>JBATTL010000126.1:0-10641 GCA_049670525.1 Thiohalocapsa sp.
CCATCCCCGTTGGCGGCGGCGTCGGCAAGATCTTCCACTTTGGCAAGCTGCCGGTGAATACGCAGCTCTCCGCCTACTACAACGCCGTGACCCCGGACTTCGGCGCCGACTGGCAGATCCGCGCGCAGGTCCAGTTGATGTTTCCGAAATAACGAATTATCCGCCGCGCGAACCGGTTCGCCGGATCCAATGGTTGTTTCCCTCAACCAAGAATCACGGGATTGGTACGATGTGATTTTACGATCCGCACTCAAGATTCCCGCTACAGACGACATGAATTGGAGACCAGCATGCGCTTGAAGATACTGACCCTTTCCGCCGCCATGTTTGCCGCCCTGGGTTCCGCCCAGGCCGCTACCGACAACCTGATCGCCTACACCGTCGCCGAGGGCGAGGACATACAGACCATCGCCGGCACTTACGACATCAGTGTTGAGGACATACTGATCACCAACGGCAAGAAGGCGGAAGAAATCGTCGTCGGCACGGTGATCTATATCCCACCCAAGCATGCCACAGGCTTCTTCGACCCGGCGACCGGTGTCTACACCGTCGCCCAAGGTGATGATCTGTATGCGATCAGTCGGCGATTCGGAACGACAGTGGCGGCGCTTGAAACGGCAAACGGCTTGGGCAGTGCCGGCATCAAGGTCGGGGCCAAGCTGAAGATCCCGGACTAGCGGCGGTCGAGCAAGGAGCAACACGCAAGCCAAGACCCAACGGTGATGCGAGTCAGCGTGGACTGCAAAGCAACGGTGAAAATGACCATCCGCCAATGACCACCAGTTAGGTTCAGGCGAGACGCGCTCAGGGCCTCGGGGCGACCGAGTGTCTTCACGAGCAGAACCGCCGGAACGCTGACACGTTAGGAGAGGCATGTCATGCGACTATGGATCAAAGACCCGCTGGCGATCCTGGCGGACGGCGCCGAGCGCGGACTCGTGGTCGAGAATGGGCGTGTCGTCGAGCTGGTGCCGTCGGGCGCGGTGCCGGCCACCCCGGCCGATGCGGTGCTCGACGCGGGCGAGCACGTGGTGCTGCCCGGCCTGATCAACACCCACCATCATTTTTACCAGACCCTGACCAGGGCCTGCCGCAAGTCGCTCGACAAGGAACTGTTCGCTTGGCTGCGCTCGCTCTACCAAGTGTGGGCCGGTCTGACGCCCGAAGCGATCGCGTCGTCCACACGCGTCGCACTGACCGAGCTGCTGCTCTCCGGCTGCACCACGGCGGCCGATCACCATTACATCTTCAACCAGGCCTTGGACGGCGCGATCGACCTGCAGGCCGAGGCGGCGCGGGAGCTGGGAATGCGGGTCATGCTGACGCGCGGCTCGATGGATCTTTCCGAGAAGGACGGCGGTCTGCCGCCGGATTCCGTCGTCGAGCCGATCGATCGCATCATGCGCCACAGCGAGGAGCTGGTCGGCCGCTGGCACGACCCCGATCCCTTCGCGATGATTCAGATCGCGTTGGCGCCGACCTCACCATTCTCGGTGACGCCGAATCTGCTGCGCGAGAGCGCCGCACTCGCCGCGCGGCTCGGCGTGCGCATTCATACCCATCTCGCCGAGACTCAGGACGAAACGCGCTTCTGCGAGGAGCGCTTCGGCAAACGGCCGTTCGACTATTTGGAGGAACTCGGATGGATCGGGCCCAATGCCTGGTACGCCCACGGCATCTGGTTCAGCGACCAGGAGATCGCTAAACTCGGCAAGGCCGGCGCCGGAGTCGCACACTGCCCGGCCTCCAACATGGCGCTTGCATCCGGCTTCTGCCGCACCCGCGAGCTGGAGCAGGCCGGGGTCGCCGTCGGTCTGGCGGTGGACGGCTCGGCATCCAACGACAGCTCCAACCTGATTGCCGAGGCCCGCATCGCCTTTCTGCTCAATCGGATCTCGCCACACCGCTACAAGATCAGCTATCGGCACGTACTCGCCTGGGCGACTGAGGGCTCGGCGCGTTGCCTGGGGCGTGACGACATCGGCACCCTGGCGCCCGGCAAAGCGGCCGATCTGGCACTGTTCAAGCTGGACGAGATTCAGTTCGCCGGCGCCGACGATCCACTGGCATCGCTGCTGCTGTGCGGCGCCAACCGGGCCGATCGCGTCATGGTGGCCGGCAACTGGCTGGTCGAGGATGGCGAACCGGTAAGGGTCGATCTGGCGGCGCTGAAGGCGCGTCAGAAGGAGATCGCACGTGACCTTGTCAATCGCTGAACGGACCGGCACCGGAGCGGGTGCGAGGAGTGCGAGCGGCTTCCATTTTGCGATCCTGTTCACGATCGCGACCCTGCTGCTGATCTATCAGGTCTATGTATCGCTCTCTTTCGGGCTGATCCTCAAACCGATGTCGGCCGATCTCGGCATGACCTCGGCCACCGCGAGCCTGGTCTCGGCGATCTTCATGCTGTCGATCTGTGTGCTGCAGCTGCCCGCCGGGCTGGCCGTCGACCGTTACAAGCCGGGGCTTGTGCTCGCACTGGCGACCCTGGTCTGTGCCGCTGGAACCGCCCTGCTGGGACTCGCCGAATCGGTCTCGATGGCATTCGCAGGCCGGATCGTCATGGGCCTAGGCTCGGCGTTCGCCTTTGTCGGCGCCCTCAAGATCGTCGGCCTGATCGTCCCGCGGGAGCGATTCACGGTAACTATCGGCGTCTGGCAGATCCTCTATAGTCTGATCGTCGCGGGGCTGGCCTATGCGTCCGGGAAGCTCGGCCTGGAGAACGATTGGCGCGGTCTGATGTTCGGACTCTCGGTCGTCGGTATCGGCGTTGCCGTGCTGCTCTGGATGTCCGACATCTGGCTGCCGAGGACAGCGACCGAGACCGAGTCGACGACGAAGTTCTGGACTCAGCTTCGCGAGGTCGTGACCAATCGCGAGATTCTGCTTGCAGCCGTCATCTTCGGCCTCGCCTTCGGGCCGCTGCTCGCCTACTCCGATCTCTGGGCGATTCCCGACCAGCTGGCCTGGCGTCACAGCTTCGCCCAGGCCGCAGCGATCGCCGGCATGATTCCCATCGGCATGGGCGTAGGCTCCCTGGTGATCGGTGTGTTGGTCGACCGCTATAACCGACCGCGCGCGATCGGCGCCGTCGCCGCGCTGATCGGCTTCCTCGCCACCACGCTACTGCTGTTCGCGCACGATCTGCCGAACCTGCTTGTCTTCTTCCTCTCGTTCCTGTTCGGCTTCGGCACGGCCGCCTCGCTGATCGCTCTCGCGCACGCGCGCGTGTTCGCAAGCGCCGCGCAGATGGGCAGCGCCGTTGGCCTGGTGTCCGCCGTCGGCTATCTGGTTGGCGCGGTGCTTCAGGCCGAGATCGGCCTCTTGATGGACCAGATGCATGTGCCGCAGGTGACCAGCTACCAGTTCGCCGATGGTCTGAGTCCGCTGCTGCAGTGCTTCCTGCTGGCAGCTATTCTAATGGCTGTCATGAAGGCTTGGCCGGCCAAGACCAAGGCTCAGGCCTGAACCGTCCCGTCCAGAGGTGAAGGACCGAGGCGCCTAGCTGTCGGCGCCCCCGATGTCATGCACGAGGAGGACAGACGAACCATGGCCCGGAGATCGGATGAGGACTACCTGCGCTTGGCAGACGAGGTCGCGGCGCGATCGCGCGCGACGGGCAACCATCCCTTCGGCGCGCTGTTGGTCGACCTGAGCAAGAACGAAAGTCCTTATCCCGCCTCGGTCCGACTCCGGGCGCGCATCGCCGCAGGACTGGGCCGAATCCATGAGTACCCCGAGAGGATAGGCGAGCGGGCCCAGGTCGCGGCGGCGGCACGTTTCGGCGTCGAAGCAGACAGGCTCGTCTTGACCCGCGGCATCGATGACGCGGTTGATCAACTGATTTGGCGATATCGGGAGAAGCACTTCTTCGTCGTCACACCCGGATTTAGCGGGTTCGTCGATCGACTGGCGACGAGTGGTCTCACCTATTCCAGTCTCGTGCTCGACAGCGCCTTCCGCCTCCCAGATACCGAGATAGCAAGACTCGACATCGACAGCTTCATCCTGCTTGCCAGCCCCAACAATCCTACCGGCCTGCGTTTTCACGAAAGCGAGTTGGAAGCCGTGTTTAAGCGTTGCCACGGCGGGCTTGTCGACCAAACCTATGCAGACTTCACGACGACACATCTTCCCCGATCGCTCGACCGCGGGAACGTCTATCGCTATCGTTCATTCTCGAAAGGTTTCGCCCTCGCCGGCCTGCGGATTGGCGCGCTAATGGGGACCCGAGAGGACATCGCCGCTATTGCAGGCCGCCAACACTACTGCCACTTGGATGCTTTATCGAGCCACGCCGTCATCTGTGCGGCCACCGGTGATGAATTTAGGGAAAACGTCAGGGCTATTATCGGACAGCGTCGAGAGCTAGCGGATTTATTGCAGCGAAGCGGGTTCGATGTTCTGACAGGCGACACCAATTTCGTTCTCGTTCAGAGCAATTCGGCAGATGAACTCGTCGCCTTCCTCAAAGTGCAAGGGCTGCTGGTCAAGGATACCGCGCAGATGGGGCTTCCCGGCTATATACGAATTTCGGTGGCAACGCGGGAAAATCATGCCAAACTGCTTCAAGCGATGAACTCCTTTAAGAGCCGCGGGGCAACAACCGCAATAGGAATTGAGCCGACGCAATGCAGGCGTACTGGTTGAGTCAATTCAAGACCAATGAGACCAACATCGGCCGCGTGCGCCGCCAAACGTTTTGCGAGGGCTGAAGCGGATGGACACGAATGCATTTACCACGAATCTCAACCGATCGCTCGACTATATCAAGGGCTTTTCGACATCTTTCGTTCTCCAAGCTCTGATTTCAGACGGCGCGCTCGATTTGATGAAGGAGCCCTTTAGGGTAGAGGATCTATCGAGGGTCAAGGCTTATCGGCCCGATCTCTTCGCTGCGGCGGTGAAGTTCCTGGTGGTGGAGGACATCGTTGCGCTGGGAACCGAGCCGCAGACTTACCAGCTCACCGACTTCGGCGTTTGGATCGCCGAGCAGCCCGGTTGGATCAATCTGCTTGTCGGTGGCTATCAGAATGTCTTTTCCAACCTGACCGATGTGCTGAAGAACGGGAGCAACGCGGCCGATCGAAACGCCCGTATGGTCGGTCTTGGCAGCTTCCAGATCTCGCTGCACGACGCGTTGCCGCTAGCCTGGCGACTGATCCAGGAAGTCAACAAGCACGCAACCCGTTTTGTCGATATCGGCTGTGGCGATGGTTACTTCGTTCGCGAAATCTGCAGGAGAATGCCGGATGCAACAGCGATCGGTGTCGAACCATCACAAGCATCCCAAAACGCCGTCGGAGCGGTCGAGCAGGCCGGACTGGCCGGGCGGATCGAGATCCGGCATGAGGACGGCCTCGATTTCACTGTGCCGCCGGACACCGATTTCGTCCTGTTTGCTTTCGTCCTGCAGGAACTCCTGCCGCAGATCGGCGAAGCACGTCTGGTCGAGTATTTTCAGAACCTGAGAGAATCAGGGTTCACTGGCGCGGTACTCGCCATCGAGGTCGAGTACGATCCCGAGAATCAATCGGTCCTACGCACGCCGATCGGCCGCGGTTACTACAATCCCTACTACCTGCTACATCCGCTGACGAACCAGAAACTGATGCCGATCCAGTACTGGAAAGACCTCTTTGACAAGGCCGGCTTTCGGCTCGTGGCAGAGCAAGTGGTTGATCCACGCATTGACCCGAGCGGACTCGAGCTTGGGTTGGTCTTTAATCCAGCGTAAACCTGTCCGGCGCTGTTCCAATCGACCTGCTGAATAGCCCGCCGGCCTGAATTTCCCGGATGCGCCGATAATCCTTACGGATGACGTCATCGTCTGGGTGAGCGAGAAAGACGACCCCCGGCGCCGTCTGATAGTCCGTCGTGGCGGGCAGATGATCGCCCGGCCGCACCCGTAGCAACAGATCGACAAACGATGGCAGTGTCCGGATCTGTGCCAGTCGATCGAAACTGGTTGCCGTCGTCGCCGCCGGCGTGATCAGGACGACGTTTGTCGCGTGTTCCAGCCGCGAATATGATCTCGCTCCGACGAGGAATGCGTCCGGCGCCAGGTAGGCGTCGCAAGCGATCTCGACCTGTCCGACGCCCATGCACCGACACGTCAGCGGCCGATAGTCGAGCCCGTCCAATCGCGCACCGCACTCGATGAGCACCGGCCCAGCCGCATCGACCATGATCTCTGTATGCGCGGGGCCATGGCGGATCTCCAGGGCGTCTAGGACGCCCCGCGCATATTCGCTGAGCCGCTCAACAACCGGATCGGCAGGATCGAGCAATTCATCCCAATCGTAGATCGCGGTGACCCCCGGAAGCTCAAACTTGTGATAGAGCCAGACGCCGGTCACGCGGTGAAGGCCGTTCCGACTAACCGTGTTGACAATGTACTCGCTGCCGTCGATGAACTCCTGGATCAGAATCTCCTCGTTCAGCAGACCGACATGGTGCCGGCTTCCGAGCACGGCGGCGGCGCGTCGGCGGATACTGGCCTCCGTCGAGCAGAGGAAAACCGAATCGGTCCCAGAGCCGTGCACCGGCTTCACCACCGTGCGCGTGAGGTTCTCCTCGCGCGCCCACGCCACCGCGCGCTCCGGATCCGCGCACTTGAACTGGCGTATCACACGCAGGCCTCGACCGGAGACGGCGAGTGCCATGTTGAACTTGTCGCGCCGAGCGGTGCTCCTTTCGATGCCGTTGCCTGGCGAGCCAAGTGCATCAGCAAGTTGATCGGCGAGTTCGACGCTGCCCTCGTATCCGGGTATCACCCAGGCAGGCCGGTATCGTCCCAAACATGCAACCGTCTCATTCAGATCGCCATGATGGGTGACCTCCGCCAGAAAATCTTCGCGAGGAACCGAGGGAAACATGCTCGAAGCTGGCGGATGGGGCACTCTCACATGGACGCATTCGACATCCCGCGCGCGCAATTCGGGAACGAACTGGGTCGCCGCGTGGTGTGCCCCGACCAGCACCGCCACACGATTTGACCGCGTCATTGCCTAGCCTTCAGCACGATCTTCGGTAGACCGCCCGCCCGAAGCGCATAGCGCCGGACGCCGAAGACCCGGTAAGCCCAGTCGACGGTCAGCGTGTCCCCAGGCCGATAGCGCTTTCGGGTTCCGACCGCTGGGATCCAGATTTCCGGCCAAGAGAACAGCGGCATCGAATCAAGTGCATTCGTGATCGTAATCTCCTCGTCGAGATAAGCGCGAAAATAGACAAAGAACGCGTCGACGAAACCCTCATTAACGATCTCCAGATCCACCGATCCGCCGGTTTGCAGAGTCTCATCGACACCCAGCAGCACGCTCGAGAGGGTACCCTCTCCCGTCACGGTCACTGCCTTTTCGCGGCGATCCCAAATGTTGTCGCGATAGTCGCTGCAAATGACGTGGGTCTGGTGATTGTAGGAGACTGAATCGCAATAGGATCCGAGATCAAGACCGACAGATCGCCCAACATGTCGGATTTGGGAGCGTTGCCGGTCGATAGTATTGCGTAGATCATCGTCCTCCACGCCAACGACGCAAGCGTCAAGGGCGTATGGGATCATACGCCCGCCTTCCTTGAGGTAGCGCCTGCGAATGATCTGGCTGATATCAACGAAGCCTTCGTCGAAGATGGCATCGCCAATGAACTCGCTGACCACGACATCGGCCTTCTCGGCAGGCTCGTAGTCGTCGATTAGCTTGCGAACGAATTCGATCTCAAGCCCATTCTCGCGGGCGGTCCGTTCAGCGATGTCTCCCGAGACGCCGGGCTCAAGGGCCATCACGCGAGCGCCCAACTTCGCGGCCGCCATAGCGAAGATCGATAGGCCGGAACCGATTTCAAAAACGGTCGTACCCGGCCGGGCGACCTTGGCCAAAGCCATCAAGTAAGGCAGCATGCGATCGGTATTGACTAGCATCGAATAGTAGAGGTCGAGGGGATACTGGACAGCCTGTGCTCGACTGGCTGGGATGTAGACCGCCTTGCCGACAAGTTGGCGGAGGCGCTCGGCGTATTCTGGTTCGATTGCTGCCGGATCCTGGCTCGCTTTGCGCAGAGACAGGCAGACGGCACTGTCGCCACCCTGGTAGGGTTCGATGGCCTCGTGGGAAACGATGTCGCAGTACCAGGGTCGTGAATCGCCCGGCGGAAATAGGATTTCGATCCGTGGATTTTCCGTCAGTCGCATGTCGTCTGTCATCGGGTGTCCCAGGAAAAGGCGGCGTCTCTGGCCGGACCGCGAGGTGCGGCTCGCAGACCGGTGGCCGGTAGCCCTATTTCATCATTCGGCCGTTGTCACCTTCGGGGCCCTGGTTGGATATGAGGCGGCGCAACAAGCCGACCAGCGGTGTCAATGCTAGCGCTCCGGCAAGGGCCATCCAACCATAGTCCCCGAAGGCATCTGCAAAAACGATCATCGCTGCCGCAGCTGTGGCGTCTGCGGGAACGGCGGCAAAGTCGTTGATGAGTCCGCTGAGATATTTGGCGATGGCCTCGGTCAGAAACCACAATCCCATGGTAAAACCGAGCAGGCGTGCCGGCGCCAGACGGCTGACGAGCGACATCCCGATCGGCGACACGCACAATTCGCCCACCGTGAACAGCAAGAAGAAAGCGACGAGCCAGAATGGCGGCACCAGCGAGTTCGCTGGCGTCATCGTGTCGCCGAGCTTCAGTACGAAGAATGCCAATGCAAGGGAAATCAGGCCGAAAACGAACTTCAGAGGCACGGACGGGTCGGCATTTTTCATGGCAAGTCGAAGCCACAGCCACGCAAACACTGGCGCCAGCAGAAGCACGAAGATAGGATTTAGCCCTTCGAAAGCCGTCGTCGGCACCAGCTCGCCTAGGATCGCATGGTCGACCCTGCGCTCGATATACAAAATCACCGAAAGATCCGTTTGGCCGTATACGGCCCAGAAAATCACCGCAAAGACGAATAGAACAAGAAGCCCGGATAATCGCCGGCGCACAGCTCGGTGCTCGCGGCGCATTTCGAGCATGAAATAGCCGACGGCAAGTAGACTGAGACTGAACAGTACGCCTTGGGCCAAGTCTGCCCGCGGGAGGAGAAGACTGATGACCCCTGTGATCGCAAGAACGGAGACCACCACCAGCACCGGCAGCAGCATCCCAGTGCCGTCAGGCCGCGCCAGTAGGCGACGAGCTGGCGCCATTCCCTGACCCTGCAGCGACCGTCGGCCCAACACGAAAATGGCAAAGGCCAAGAGCTGGCCAATGCCGGCCGCCGCGAAGGCCCAACTGTAACCGAATGCGTTGGCAATGTACCCCGAGCCAAGGCTTGCCGCGAATGACCCAGCGTTGATTCCCATGTAATAGATCGAGAATGCGGCTTCTTGCTGCCGAGTATCGAGCCGGAATAGACAGCCAAGCAGGCTAATAACGTTGCCCCTGAACAGGCCGGTACCGGTGATCAGAGCGGCAAGTGCGAGGTTAGGTGCGATACCGCCGGACAATAGGGCGCATCCAGCCGCCGAAATTACGGCCCCGAGTTGGATGGAGCGACGTAACCCAAGCACCCGGTCAGCCACAAATCCGCCCGCGACGACGGCCAGATAGACAAAGGACATGACCGTGCCATACAACAGGCCCGCCTCGGTGTCGGTCATCCCGCGCTCGTTCGTGAGGTAGAGAACAAGCAGATAGACGAAGGTGTAGAAGCTGTATCGCTCGCACATTTCAGCGAACAGCAAGACATAGAACCCCTTCGATTGCCGTTGCGCGGTCGTGTTCATCGATCACCGTATGGAGTCTGCCGTCTAACGACGCAACCTGGACTCGTTTAGGAAGCGCTGACGCTATACGGCCCAATCAATAGGGACGGAATAGAATAGTCGGCTTGTGCACGCCGAGTCGATTTGTGGTGTGCCCAAGCCATGTTCCATGAACCGGGACGAGGCACGTGACCTCGTGATGCATCAAACCCGCAAGGGCATCCAGTGGCATTTCGGTATGAAGGCGCATAGCGCACGGATGCAACAAGCGGTGCGCTAAACCGCTGCGAACGTCGCCGACATCACCGAGACGCACACCCTGCTGCGGGGCGATGAAGATGCGGTATGCACCGATGCCAGTAATATCGGCGCGGACAAGCGCGCCGTTGCTCGCGCTGTTTGCGTTGGCCAACTCGTGCTCGCTGCACGATACCCCTGCTCTCCTGATGACAAGCGAAATGGTCCCGAAGTCTGGGTGCAGCGCCGAATGGTATCGACCGCTTGGCACTGAGCGTGCCGACCACCGCCTCGCTGGCAGCCTTCCTGCTCTGGCTGCTCTGGATGGGTACCGAGCGCGCCGTATTGCACCAGCGTCTGCATCTGACCCGATGATTTGCGCGTGAAGACGATGCGCTGCTCGCGACTTGCGCCGCCAGCAGCTGAGGTTTTTGCGGGTATCTCAGGGGCGAGGCTCCGCCCCTGATCCGCTGCTGTTATCTGGGAGTCGCTTTCTAATTGCTGCTCGTCGTGCAGCTATCCACGGAATTTGCGTTCAGGATGCCCCAGACGAAGTCAATCTGCAGGGCAACGAGTTGCGTGACCGTCTCGTTTGACGTGAAGTAATCGTAGCCGCCAGCACTCAGATCCCAGAACCAGGTCGGGTCGGGAATCCCATTGTCGG
>JBATTL010000127.1:0-3464 GCA_049670525.1 Thiohalocapsa sp.
GATCCATGGCGCTATCTCCCGTCCAGATGATGTGTGATTGAACGTCTGCGGTCGCAGCATCGGGTCTTTGGGGTCTATGGAATGTGCGAGGACCTCGTTCGTCAGCGGCTCGCTTCGATCATCCAGGAAATGCATCCACCAAGTCTGATCGTCATCCGCCGGTGGTGGCCCGATTGGAGAAGTGACTACGCTGCCCCAAAGCGTCAGCGTCCAGAGGTCATCATCGGGGCACGTATCCGTACCTCTCCTTGGGGACACCGGAAAGTTATCCCAGGAATCTATCGCGACACGCGACAGGGCGACTCGGAGAATGGGAGAGATCCAGCCCCACTCCACCATCTGCTTGAGTGAGCAGTTCTTAGGTAGCGTGAGGCCCTGGGTCGTCAAGTAGGACCCGAAGGCCGATGGTGAATTGACCTCTGTGCCGGGAGCAGCCAAGTACCTGCAGTTCACGTCGGCGTTACTGATCCTCATTCGGGCAGAGTTATGCTCCTAATACCTGTGACGTTGGAGGGAATCGCCACCGGGTTGGCCGACCGATTTATCTCGCGCGAGGGACGAAGGGAAAGGATGGGGAACCCACCCCCCTCTCTGCCAACATGAGTGAGACACCAGCCCCCTTGGAATTACTGTAGGGCGGTGGAAGGTGAGAAGCCATGACAGCAGAGAAAGAAGCGATGGAATTCAGTGAGATTCCTGCCTCCGCACTGGGGCTTGAGGAGCGTAGCGACGAGACCCGAAGCGGTTCCCACTCCATTCCGGCGCCATACATGGTTTCGTTTGAGCACCATCATGCAGTGATAAGCGCCCGGAGGTTCGTTCGAATAGCGTCCGCTACCGAGTCTTTCGATGACTTACGCGCTCGGGCAATAGCGTCAACCGTCGCTGGAACGCTGGCCGGTTCTGCGGGCTGGCCGTCAATCTTCGTGAATGGGCCGTCCGTCTCAGTGAGGATGCGACTCAACGGGAGGTCCGAGACAAGCATCCTTCCGCGTTCGGAGCGGATCATCTCAGCATTGACAGAGAAGTAGCAACCGAGCGCTGTGGCGCGTCGTGCCTCGGCCTTGGTTCCGGTGAACCAGTGCAACACAACGACGCCCCATTCCTGCGGAAGATGGCGTTCGATCATTTCGAGCACTGTCGGTACGCTCCGGACGCTATGCACGGTAAGTATCTTGCCACCGGCATCCGCACATCGTTCAAGGATTGTGCGGAACACCTGTTTTTGAGCATCGAATGAATTATAGAACCGAGGACCAGCGTCGAGGCCGACCTCGCCGACGTAGCGCGTCTCAGGTAGATACTGTTCCCATAGTCCCAATTCGTCGCCTCGTTCCGCCACAAGCTGCGGATGGATGCCGAGTGCAGCCCACACATAGCGAGTGCCGCGCGTCAGTTCAAGATTGCGCGGCCAAGCCTTCGGCGTGGTGGTGACGGTCAGCGTATGAATCCGTGCTGCCTCCGCTTTCGCGATCGCGGCCTCGAAGTCTGGATAGAGATCGAGATGGCAGTGGAAATCAACACCACTGGGCGAAACACCTTCGCTCATCGCGGCTGCGTCCTCACGCCGGCCAACAGCGCGCCCACTTCCGCAAGGCCGCGGCGATAAACGCCGGCGAGCGAGGCTTGGCGGGCTGGCGACTCATCGAAGAGTGGGCCGGGTTTATGGATGAGGATGGGCGCCAAGGCTGGCTTGGCGCGGAGTCGCTCGATCGCGAGTTGGAAGGAGCGGATCTGCACACCTTCAGACTGGCGGGTGTCGAGCGCGCGAGCGCTCAGGTCGTCGATTGTATAGACGGTCGGGTCGGCGCCAGGACCAAATCCTTTGACGAGCGCAGCGCGTCGGATCAGGCAGGGCACGCAATATCCGCAGTGTTGTGTGCCCAGGCCCTGCCAGCGTCCCTTAGTGGGAGCCGCACAGGACAAGGATAGGGACGTAAGCCCTCTCAACAGGGCACCGTTCGCGCACGCGGCCACCATCTCGCCCTTCGTCTTGTCCCAATAGGGATTGTCGATGCGGCCTTCGATACTCAGAGCTGTGAGCGCATCGTTCCAGCGTGCGATGTAGAACGGGTGGGTGGTGCGTGTGCTCAGCGCCCCGAGACGGAGGGGATCGAGCGGCACATTGACCGCTATCAATCCATTTTCCGGCACGTTCAGCGTGAACTGGTCATCAAGGCCGGTGCCGGCGAAGACGCCCAGGGCGAAGAAGAGGAAGGACCGGCCACGCGTGGTGTTCTCGCCGGCCGACCCTCGGACGAAGCCGTCCGAGAAGGCCATCCAGAGGCGCAAACGCTGGAACGGACTGGTCGAATAATGTGCCTTCAACGCGTCGAAGATCGTGGTCTGGGCATCGCTTGTCGCGCCCTCGCCAGCGTGGCTGATGAGGAGCGGCGTGCGACCGGCTTCGAGCGCATTAATGGCGCCGATCAAGCTATCAAGACCGCCGGAGAAGAGCGCCAGGTCATTGAATGGTGCACCGATGAGCCTGCCGGGCGGCGTCTGTGCGATCCGAGCGAATCGACGCGGCCGTGCGCGGAACCCGAGAGACCAGCGATCTCCGGTCAGGAAATTAAGCATCCGGACGAAGATCGGCGTCGCCGCTGCCCATCGATCAGGATCGGAGACCGGCACGACCAGACGTAGCTCTCGTGTCCAGCCGTCCTGTGATTCGCTATTACGCGACACACGGGTGTCGGCGGCATGGACGTGCGCGGCGAGGACCAGGACGTCCACACCCATCTCGGATGGATATATGCCGAGCTGAGCTAGATCGCCGAGAGCGCGGCCGATCCCGTGGTCGAGCGCTATGTCGCCAGCGACCAGGTCGGAGGGCGTTGCGAATTCGTCGTCGAAGAGCGGCATCAGCTCGCGATCGCCGGGGCCATATCGGCCAACGAGGACGTGTCGTCTCATGCTCCCTTCCCCTCAGCGTCGCCCATCATCTGCAGGATGGCGAACGCCTGTTCGTAGATGCGCCCGACGAAAGCGAGCGCGCGATTGGGTGTCAGCGCGGCTGCCGCCGTGCGCGCCGCTGTCAGGGCATCGGCGACGCCGCGCCGGATGAAATCGTTCAACTGCGCCTGGACCCGTGCGGTTTGCCGGCTATCGGACGGGAGGACCACGGTTTTCGCGCCGATGTCATTGCAGAGCCGAGCCTCGATCGCGTTTGTCGCATAGAGTTCGAAGACCGTCTGCATCTGGTCGGAGGTGAGCCCGTCGAGGTCGGTTACACCCGCGCCGGCCAGATCGGAGATCGTCTCGATGAAGGCATCGCGAGCGATTCCTTCGTCGATAGTGCCGCCGTCCGGGCAGACATAATCTGCCAATCCAAGGAAGATTTCCTCAATCGGTCGGCCAGCGAGAGCGCCGAGATTGAGCGCGCGGAGCGCTTCGGTCGCACCACGCGTCGCCGCGCCCGACAGGAAGCCGAGGAGACGGCTGCCGGCTCCGCGCGCCGACCC
>JBATTL010000128.1:0-8445 GCA_049670525.1 Thiohalocapsa sp.
CCACTGCGCCAGAGGGGGCGTGCGCAGTGCCGGAACGGTCTCGAACGGGGCCGCGTCAGCGATACCGGCAAGATCCAGGCAAACATCCCCCGCACCGGTGCGATGGCTCAGCAGCGCCGTCGCAAGCCACTGACTCGGCTCGCTGCCGCCGGCTGTGTCCGCCAACCAGCCCGCCAAGTGCAGATCCAGCGGGCGCAGCTCACCCACCGCGACCGCTTGTTGCAGCAGGGACTGATCGCACCAAGTCGAACGCGATTCAGAGCGGGCTCGATACGCCGCACCTCGACGAAGCCCGAGGCTCGCAATGGGTGTCGTGACCGGACTCCGGTCTGGCCCTGGCACCGGCTTCGGCCCATCGGCCGGTGCCGACGTCCTCCCGGTCGGGCTCTTGGGACTCATGAAAGCACCTCCGGCTGGTCGGACAACGCTGCATCCAGGGACTCGACCAGGGTCGGATCGGGGCAATCGAAATAGACGCCAAAGCCCGAGCCGCGCTCCGGGCGCATGCCGCGCAGAAAAAGGTAGAACACGCCGCCGAAGTGGGTCCGGCAGTCGTAGCCCGGCACACGAAGCCTCAGATAACGATGCAGCGCAACGCAATAGATCAGGTACTGCAGTTGGTAGCGGTGCGCGGTCATCGCCGCATCGAGGTTTGTTCTGGCGTAGTCCTCGACCCGGTCACCGAGGTGATTGGACTTATAGTCCGCCAGGAAGAAGCGTCCGTTCCAGCGAAACACGAGATCGATGTAACCCTTCATCAGTCCACGCAGCGGACCGATACTGGCGCCAAAGCCGGGGTCCGGATAGCCATGAGCGCGGATCAATTCGGCCAAACGGGAAGGCTCGGCACGCTCCAGCGGAAAGTGAAACTCGAGCTCATTCAGCCGGTCGGCGTCGGGCAGATCCCGCAGACGGGGACCAGTCGACGCGTCGCGATCCTGTAGCGACGTGTCCAACGCACGTCGAACCAGCAGGCAGGCCGTCTCCGCCCAGACCCTATCGATACCGTGACGAGACAACGCCTGGAGCACGGCCCTGTTCAAGGGTTCTCCGACCGCGACCGTAAACTCCAGATGCTCGAACATCGCGTGCAGGCAGTGGCCTGCGCGGATGCCCCGTGGGAAGCGGAATACGGGGTCGGTCACGGATTGCCGCTGTGCATCGCTCAGCGCGTTCGCGACAATGTCCCTGGTCTTGTCCGGAGCGGCCAAATTCGAGGCTACGGGCGCCGTGTTCGTGGCCGCCGCTTTGCTATCGCCGGCAAAATCCCCGGAATCAGGGTTAACGCCAACGGCATCGTAGTCCGGTCGGTCGCGATCCAGACCGCCGGCCAAACCGGAATAGCTGGTCAGACGCCAGTCGTCGCGGATCTCGCCACCGAAACCGCGTGCCGAGAGCGCCGGACGAGACGAGGGAGCGGCACCGGCTTGGGCAAAACCGGCTTGGACATCATCGGCGCGGGCATCGTCGGGCTGAATCGCACCGTCGACGCGTATGGCATCCGGTCTGCGCGTGACCAGGTCGTTGAGCGCGTCTCGCAGCGCGGATGCATCACGCTTGCCCATGCGGTCCGCGGGACCATCGAGCGCCGGGTCCGGGTGCAGCAGGTAGGCAGCCGGGGAGTCACCGGACTGATTCACCGCGCCCCAATACAGGGTGCAAAGGTGCTCCGCGCGGGTCAGCCCGACATAGAGCAACCGCAAGCCCTCCGCCAGATGCTCACGCTTCCAGCGCGCCCGGTTGTCGTCGACGGCGTCGGAGCCGAGGTCGAGACAGGCGCGACCATCATCGGCGTGAAAGGGCACCGGCGCCGCCTTGTCCAATCCACGCGGGCCGGTCCAGGGAAACGGCACGAAAACCACTGGAAACTCGAGACCTTTACTCTTGTGCAGCGTGACGATACGCACCAGCTCCCCATCGCTCTCCAAGCGTAGAAGTTGGGCGTCACGCTCGGCGCTAGGGTCATTGTATCGTTGCTTGAACCAACGCAGCAGATTGTCGATGCCGGGGTGTTGGCGAGCGGCCAGCTGCGCCAGCTCGCCGAGGTGGAGCAGATTGGTCAAGCGCCGCTCGCCCCCCGGCAACCGGCGCAGATTCAAGGCGACTTGTTCGCCCTCCATCAAACGCCAGAAAGCGGTCAGAAAGCCGCGATTGCGCCAGCATTGGCGGTAGTCGTCAAAGCGCGCGAGTAGCCCATCCCAACCGTTGTCGTCGCTGTCCAAAGCGGCGATGTCCGACGCGCTCCAGCCGAGAATGGCGGTGGCCAGCGCGGTGCGGATGCTGCCCTCATCCGCGCCATCGTTGAGCGCGGCCAGCACCAGGACCAGCTCGGCGGCCTCATCGGAGTCGAAGACGCTCTCGTTGCCAATACTGACGCTGGCGATGCCGCGTCGGGCCAGCGCATCGCGCATCCGCACGCCCTCGTTATGCTTGCGCACCAGCACCGCAATATCGCGGGCGGCCAAGGAACGCTCGCCGATACGAGCAGTGCCGGCGGCGGCGCGGCCGATGAGGCCGGCGATCTGTAACGCGCAATCCGCCGCGGCCAGTGTCAACGCGCCGTCGGCGCTGAGCCGATCGCCTTTTTTGGTGCAATAGCCTGGCTTCAATGGCAACCAGCGCAGTTGAAGCGGAATGACCGGATTGCCGTCGATCAACAGCGGTTGGGCGTCGGCGTTGGAGCTCGGCTTGACGGGTGCGAACGGGATGCTTTCGTCGTAGACGAAGGGCCGGTCAGCACGTTCAAACAGGGTGTTGACGGCACCCACCAACGCGCTCGCGGAGCGCCAGTTGGTGTCCAGGGACCAGACGCTGCCTTGCTGCACCGCGTGTCGGCGGGCAGTCATATAGGTGAATATATCGGCACCGCGAAAGGCGTAGATCGCCTGCTTGGGATCGCCGATCATGAATATCCCGCAGTCGCCGTGGCCGTGGCCGTCATAGACGCGCCGGAAGATACGGTATTGCAGCGGATCGGTGTCCTGGAACTCATCGACCAGCGCACACGGATAGGCCTCACGCACGCGCTCGGCCAGCACCGCCGCCAGAGGCCCGTCCAAGACACGTGCGGTGCAGCTGAGCAGATCGTCGAAATAGAGCACGCGTCTGGCCTCCTTGGCCTCGAGCAGCGCGGTGGCCAGCGCGGTTCGGGCCTGGCCAAGAAACGACGCGCGGCGCCGGCGATGGAGCGATTGCAAGGTCGCGTCGTCGACCTCGGCGCAAAGATCGAAAAACGCATGACGAGGTGGTTCGTGGCCCTTTTTAGTCGCTTTCGCGAGCTTGGCCGGCGTCAACAGTTCGAAGCGGTCCGGCAGCTTGTCCGGCAGAGACTCGGCCGCGATCAAGCCCTCAACGGCTGCCGGGATCTGCTCGATCGAGGTCGCCCTGTAGCTGTTGCGGTTCAGTCCCGCATTGTCCCGCAGCAGTCCGAGTACAGCGTCCCGCGCCACAGGCCAGTCCGCGCGCAGACGGTCTCGCCAGTCCCGCAGCGGCGCCATGAGATCCTCACCACTGGACACGACCTGCTCAGGATCTGGCAGCACCTCGAACTCTGCCGCGCCAATATAGGGTGCGAGTGTGTCGAGCAGCGAGGCCGGACCCTTCGGCCAATTCAGCAACATCCAGGCAGCCTGCGTCGGGTCCGCGTCGGCCATCCTGCGGCGCCACAAATCCTCGGTGACGAGGCGCCTGAGTTCGGACTCATCCTGAATCATCTCCGGCTCGAAGCTGATACCGCTCTCGAACGCGTTGTCCCGCAGTAGACGCTGACAAAACGCATGAATGGTATGAATCGCGGCCTCGTCCATCCGGCTCAGGGCCTCGGCGAGCCTTAGCCCGGCGATCTCGGGATCGGCCGCATTGACAATGGCCGCGAGTATCGGGTCGCCGGCCTCGCCACCGTTGACAACGGCCAGCGCCGCGCGAAGACGCGCCGAAATGCGCTCCCGCAACTCTTCGGTAGCCGCATTGGTAAAGGTCAGCACCAGGATGTGCTCGATGCCGACGCCATCCTCCAGCACCATGCGAAGCACCAGATTGGAGATCGCAAAGGTCTTCCCGGTGCCTGCACTGGCCTCGATCAGATGCAGACCCCGCAGCGGGATGGTCTGCAGGTCCAGTGGCCTGGTCATATTCCGACCCCGGCTTGGCCTTGACTGCGCACGGCCAGCAGCGGGCCGAATACCCGCTCCGAGAGACGCTGGAACCGCTGATCCAGCGGATTCGGATGACCGCGGAACGCAATACTTACAGGTAAGGCAGAGCCCTCGCCGGCACGGTCCGGGTACGCGTCCTCCCATACCCCTAGCACCTTTCCCATGTCCTGATGCTCTGCCCAGGCGTAGCTCGACTCCGGAAACAGCGGCTGCGGTTGCCTGTTTGCGGCGACGAATACCCTTGCTAATGCGTCGAGTTGCGCAAGCGAATCGTCCACAGGCGACAACCTTGTCAACATCAGTCCATCATCGTCGTCGGTCAGATAGGTACTGCACTGTTCAACGCCCGCCGCGGCGACCGCGTTCAACGCCAAGTGCCGCACCCACAAATCGAGCAGATATTTGGCCTTCAGCCGACCGAGCCGGAAGCCGATCAGACCGGCGTCCGTGATCCCGGTGAGTCTTCCCTGGAGCCGCACGCCGGTGTCGCTCAGCACCAGGTCCAGATCGATGGGCTCCAACGGGGCGGCCGCCAACTGATCGAGCCCGGTTCGAAAACGCGCCACCCGTTCCGCCTCGCGCCGGAACAGCATGTCGCCGGCAACACCATGGGGCAGCTTGCCATCGGCCCGAAGCAGATCCAGCGCGTCACCCACCGGTGCCGTATCGCTGATCGCGAGCAGCTGTTGGCCGATGGACCAACGTTCCAGTCCATCGAGCGAGAAGGGCTCGCTGTCGGCCATCTCACCCTCGTCCCAGGGTAGACGCAACCTTAGCCGTTGCTCCAAGAACCAGCGCGCCGGATCGCGCAGGAAACGGGTCAGGTCCTCGAATGCAATGGTCTCGACGGGCTCTTCAGCAAGAACGCCGTCCGCGAACGGCCTGGGCTCGGTGCCAGCGGCGCCCAGCGCCACCGCCAGCCAGTCCTCCGCGAAGCTGTGCAGACGCCGGTCCAGGGCATCGAAGCAGTCTATTGAAAAGGGCTGCAACGGATGCTCGACGACGATACGGCTAGAGGGCAGCCGCGCCTTCGGATCGCCGTCGCCGGACAGGATGAATCCGCGGTCGACGACGTCGAGCAATTCATCGACCACCACCGATGGCACCTTGGACGCGTTGTCGCGCAGATCGCGACCGACATAAGAAATGTGCAACCTTTCTCGGGCGGACAACAGCGCCTCCAAAAACAGATAGCGATCGTCGTCTCGGCGCGAGCGGTCGCCGCGGCGCGGATGTCGGGCGATCAGGTCAAACCCCACCGGACGTTGACTGCGGGGAAAGTCGCTCGCGTTCATGCCCAGCAGACAGACGACCCGCGCCGGGATGCTGCGCATCGGGACCATGTTGCAGAAGGTCACGGAGCCCGTCAGAAACCGATGCCCCCCGGCGGGCTCGTCGATGACGTCCATCAGACAAGCCCGGATGATATCCGGCTCCAGCAGCGCGTCAGGCGCGTCCGAGGCGGAATCCGAATGGACATCTGGACCGGTTTCGACCCGGGCACCGAGCCCGGCCGCGGTGGCATGACCGGCGAGATCTTCCAGCGCCTCGCGGATACGTTGCAACAGCGTCTCTTCGTCATCGTCCGGCGCGAACAGCGCATCGAGCAGCGCGCCGATTTCCCGCCGCCATCCGTCGGCGTTCTTGGACCGCGCCAACACCTGACGCCAGTGCGCAATCTGATCGATGAATTGCTGTAACGCACCAAGCGCGACGCCGTCGCCGCCCTCCAGGTCAGCGTAAGGCAGTATGCCCTCGTACAGTGCCTGGTCAGGCGGTAACGCGTAGCCCAGGAACAGCCGTCGCATCCCGAACGCCCAGCTGTTGGCGTCGTCGCCAGGCAGTCCCAGATCCCCGCGCATGCGCGCGTCCAGACCCCAACGTACACCGCTCTCCTGCACCCAGGTGCGAATGCGGGCAAGACTCTGATCGTCTAAAGCAAAGCGCCGTGCGATCGCGGGCACTTCAAGCCAACCAAGCACTTCCGGCGCCGTGACTCGGCTCAGCGGCAGCGCCAACAGCCTGGACAGGGCCGCCAGCAGCGGCTCCTCGGCACCCAGGCGGCGATCGGCGATCGTCCAGGGAATGCGCCGTTCCGGGGGTGCTGCACCGAACACCGCTTCGACAAAGGGCGCATAGCGATCGATATCCGGCGCCATGACCAGGATGTCGCGAGGCTCCAGGGCCGGCCGGCCCAGCTCTTCGAACAGCGCGAGCAGCCGGTCATGTAGCACCTGCACCTCACGCAGCGGGCCGTGACAAGAGTGCAAGGTCAGCGAGGCGTCGCCCGGGTCAAGCAGGCTGCGCATGGCCGGATCGGCGTTGCGCCGGTCGCGCAGCCGGAGGATGTCCTGCTGCAGACAGCTCAGAACCGTGCCGTCGCCGGGATCGACAAAGGCCTCGGTGGGATCATCGTCCAGCTCCAGCGTCTGATCGACGAACGCCTGCCCGGTATGGCCAAACGCAGCCAGCAGCGGACTGCCCAAGTCCAGCAGTGACCCTGGGTCGGGCAGCCCCTTGGCCAAGGCACGCGCGCGCCGTCGCGTTTCTCCCCGCTCGTCGACGATATCGGCCCAATACTCCTCACAGGGGTTAAAGACAAACAAATGCACTTCGCAATCCCGCGCCAACACCTGCAGCAACGCACACTGGGCGGGTGCCATCGCGGATAGACCAAAGAGCGCGACGCGCTGCGGCAGGAGTTCCGGGGCCACCGGTCCGCGGCCGGCGTCAAGCGCAGCCTTTGTCTCGGCCAAGAGCCGGGCGCGGTGGGGTCCCGCGATCTCTGCGGAGAGTTCCCGCCAGAGTTCAGCCTGCCAGACTTTGCCCTGCCAGTGGGGCTCCCGGCCCGCTTCCCAGTCCAAGAGCAACTCGGGGCGGTACACCAGGTACTGATCGAATAGGTCGGCGATCCGGCGCGACAGTTGCCAACGCTTCAGCGCCCTGGGCTCGCCGCCGAGATAGCCCGCAAGCTCGCCGAAGGCGGCGTCACCGAGCCGCGCCGGCAGTCGCGCGTAAATGCGCCACGCTAACTGCTCGCGATCGTAGCCGGAGTGCTCCGGCAGATCCGCGATCCAGGCCCGGAAAACGCGCCAGAAAAAAGACGCCGGTAACGGAAAGGCCAGATTCGCGGCGATGCCGTCCGCGATGGCGAGTTGTTGGGCGAGCCAACGCGCCATGCCTTGGTTCTGCACGACGATCTGCTCCGGCGCAAAGGCGTCGCGGAGCGGCGTGGCAAGGACCTGCCGCAACAGCAGCAGCAGGATTTCGAGACGATTGCTATGGTGAACTCTTAGCACGAACTGGACGGGGCAAAGACCTTGATACGTCCATTGAACACCAGAACGAGCTCAAAAGCTGAGCCCCGGATACCGGTCTCTGGGGAGATCGCCGGAAGCTTTCGTACCAGATCGCGCCGTATTTTGGTTCGCCTTCAGTCCGGATCGGTCGGTCTCGTCATCGCCGCAAGATACCTTCTGGCGTGGCCGGCGATCTTCTCGCCATTCTTGCGTTTATCCCCGTTGATCATCGCGCGCGCATTGAAGAAGTCCGGCTCTTTGCCATCACGGAAATAATCGGCGAGTTTCTTGCTCGTGAAACTTCCGTCCCGCATCCCCTGCACCAAGATCCTGGCCGCGAGGCTCGGGTCCGTGGCCACAAGATCAGGTTTGGCGATGATATCCATGCCGAGCCGGCGCGCCCAGAGCGTGTAGTTGCGCCGCCCGGTAATTTGGACATAGCCGCGTCCACGGAAGCGCAAGCCGTCACCAGAATGAGTGTTTCCGAGATCCGACCGCCCTTCGTAGCCTCTCTGGGCGGCGGTTGGCCCCCAGAGTTCCTTCATCCACTTGCCACAACCGGATTCGTGCTCCGACGTGGCCAGCACGTAGGCCACCTGTTCCCGCCTCATTACGCCGCTGGTGATACATTCAGCGACAATGACCGGGATAGACTCAATCGCAAACCGGCGAAAGCCGGGCTGAGCCGCGTCGACCAGCAGGTCGAGATCGACCCCAGAACCCTTGAGGTCGGCCGGCGGCGCGGTGACAATCTGTCCTGGCGGGGGATTAGGCTCCTCATCGTCGATGGTCGGAACCAGGACGACCTGTCCCACCTGCAGTCGCTTTGCATCTTGATGAGTAAAGGGCGTACGGTCCGGTTTCAGCAGCTCCGTCCAGCGTGCACCGTTGCCCAGCTGAATGGCGGCGATCTTGGCCAGAGTGTCCCCTTTGCGGATCACGATCTGTTTGTGCTTCGGTCCAGCGCTGTCGCTTTTTGATTTCTTGCCGAT
>JBATTL010000129.1:0-5823 GCA_049670525.1 Thiohalocapsa sp.
TTTCGTTCTTGGTGCATTCACGCTTGAGGCTGTGCGCCTCCAACCGCCGCCGCGAAACCGGAGAAGCCGGCGGCGACCAATCAGGCGCGACGCCGGCTTCGCGGGTGGGGCAAGGCTATGGGGTCAAGGCAAATGTCGCGGGCAACAGCAACGACCGAACTCGCGGCCGCGCGCGACGATGGGCTGCCGCGCGGTCGCGGCCCCAATGCCTACTTCTTGTCGTCTTTGACCTCTTCAAACTCCGCATCGACGACATCGTCGGCGGCATGAGTGGACTCGCCACCGCCGGCGGACTCGGCGCCGCCTGCCGCAGCCCCTGTCTCGGCACCGCCCTGTCCCTGCGCATAGAGTCGCTCGGCCATCTTGCCAGAAACGTCACCGAGGGCCTTGGTCAGCGACTCGATCCGATCCTTGTCTTCGCCCTTCATGGCATCTTCCAGCTCCTTAATCGCGGTCTCGATACTGTCCTTTTCACCCGGTTCCAGCTTTTCATCACCGAGCTGCTCGACGGACTTGCGCGTGGCGTGAATGATGCTGTCGGCCTGATTGCGCGCGGCAACCAATTCGTGGAATTTACGGTCGTCTTCGGCATGCGCCTCGGCGTCCTTGACCATGCGGTCGATCTCATCGTCCGCCAGACCGGAGCTGGCCTTGATGATGATGGACTGTTCTTTACCGGTGGCTTTGTCCTTCGCCGAAACATTCAGGATACCGTTGGCGTCGATGTCGAATTTGACCTCGATCTGCGGCACACCGCGCGGCGCCGGCGGGATGTCGGACAGGTCGAATCGACCCAAGGACTTGTTGTCGACCGCCCGCTCACGTTCGCCCTGGAGCACGTGCACCGTCACCGCGGTCTGACTGTCGTCGGCGGTGGAAAACACCTGCTGCGCTGAGGTCGGTATGGTGGTGTTCTTTTCGATCAGCTTGGTCATGACGCCACCAAGGGTCTCGATGCCCAGCGACAACGGGGTTACGTCCAAGAGCAAAACGTCCTTGACGTCGCCACCGAGCACCCCACCCTGGATCGAGGCACCGATGGCGACTGCCTCATCAGGATTCACGTCTTTGCGCGGTGCCTTGCCAAAAAAGCCCTCGGCCTTCTCCTGCACCTTCGGCATACGGGTCTGGCCGCCGACCAGGATCACCTCGTCGATCTCACCGGTGGTGACACCAGCGTCTTTCATCGCAACGCGGCAGGGCTCGATGGTGCGATCAATCAACTCCTCCACCAGGGACTCCAACTTCGCACGCGTCAACTTGACGTTGAGGTGTTTCGGTCCATTCTGATCCGCCGTGATATAGGGCAGATTGATATCCGTTTGCTGGCTGGAGCTGAGTTCGATCTTGGCCTTCTCGGCCGCTTCCTTGAGGCGCTGCAGGGCAAGCGGATCATTGTGCAAATCGAATCCCTGATCCCTTTTGAACTCGGCCGCCAGGAAATCGATGATGCGCAGGTCGAAGTCTTCACCACCGAGAAATGTATCCCCGTTGGTAGACAGCACCTCGAACTGGTGCTCGCCCTCGATCTCAGCAATCTCGATGATGGAAATATCGAACGTGCCACCACCCAGGTCGTAGACGGCGATCTTCTGATCACCGCGCCTTTTGTCCATGCCGTAGGCTAGCGCCGCGGCGGTCGGCTCGTTGATGATGCGTTTAACATCCAGGCCCGCGATTCGCCCAGCGTCTTTAGTGGCCTGGCGCTGAGAATCGTTGAAGTAGGCCGGCACCGTGATGACCGCCTCGGTGACGGTATCGCCGAGGTAATCCTCCGCGGTCTTTCTCATCTTTTGAAGGATCTTCGCCGAGACCTCAGGCGGGGCCATTTTCTTGCCGTTTACTTCAACCCAGGCGTCACCATTGTCCGCGCGCACGATCTTGTACGGCACCATGTCCTTGTCCTTGGCCACGACCTTGTCGTCGAAGCGACGTCCGATCAGACGCTTGATCGCGAACAAGGTGTTGCTCGGATTGGTCACGGACTGGCGCTTCGCGGATTGTCCGACCAAGACCTCGTCGTCATTGGTGAATGCGACGATACTGGGTGTCGTACGATCGCCCTCGGCGTTCTCGATCACCTTGGGCTTGTCACCCTCCATGACCGCAACGCAGGAGTTGGTGGTACCGAGATCGATGCCGATGATCTTTCCCATATTATTTCTCCGCTCAAATGCCTAAATCTTGGGGTGTTGATTCGGGCGGATCTGCTTGCGGAACAATTGGGGCAAAACCCTGTCGTTCTCAAGCCAAATCCGACCCTTTTGCCAGCGCTAACGGAGCGCCAGCGTTCAAACTGCTTTGGAAACCATGACCAGCGCCGGGCGCATGAGTCTGCCGTTGAGCAGATAGCCGCTCTGGATCACGGTGGTGACGGTATTCGCCGGCACATCACCACGCGGCTGCACGGACATGGCTTGGTGGAACTCGGGATTGAAGGGCTCACCCTCCGGGTGCAGACGTTCGACGCCGAATTTACTCATCACGTCGCCGAGCTGCTTCAGCGTCAGATCGGTACCCTCGCGCAGTTTGGCGACGTCGGCATCCGGCTCGATGGCTGCCGCGTGGCCGAGTTCCAGGCTGTCGCGGACCAGCAAGAGCTCCTTGACGAAGCCGTCCAACGCAAACTTGTGAGCGTTCTCCAACTCCTTGGCCTGACGGCGCTTCATGTTTTCCATCTCGGCGCGGACACGCAGTAATTGATCGTGGGCCTGATCCGCTTTCGCGCGCGCATCCTCGAGCAGCAACTGCAGTTCGGCTGGATCATCTCCGTCCGGCTGCTCCGCGGCCACTTCAGCCGCCGATTCGGAGACGTCCTGCATTGCAGGCGCGACGTCCTCGCCGCCATTGCCGCCCACGGACTGGTCGTGGGGCTGTTGCTCTTCTTGCTCCTTCATATCGGTTACCTCTCACGAAAGCAGTGAAAACGGCCGGTCCCGGCCTTTTTGCCATGGGTCGCATCCATCCTCACCGCCATTGGTTCATTGTTGCCTCAGTGCCGCCGCCAACAGGCGAGCCGTGACGTCGACGACGGGAATTACCCGTTGATAGTCCATGCGCGTCGGACCGATCACCCCCAACACGCCAAGAGTCTGGTTCTCGACACGATAGGTCGTCGTGACCAGACTGCAATCATCAAGCAGCTGGTAGCCGGATTCGTTGCCGATGAAGATCTGCACGCCATCGGCCTCGATGCACCGGTCGAGCAGATCCAGTATTTGGCGTTTCTCGCTGAAGGCATCGAAAAGTGACTTGAGGCGCTCAACGCTCGCCAGTTCTTCAAACTCCATCAAATTGGTCTGTCCCGCGATGAGCAGGTCGTCCTTGTGCTCGGCCGACTCGACCACCCGTTGCGCCATCTCGACCGCCCGCAGCATCAGCTCATCCATCGTTCGGTGCGTCCGCTTGAGGTCTTCGACAAGGCGTCGACGGACCTCGCGCATATCCTGACCGGTGAACATCTCGGTCAGATAGTTGCCGGCCTGCACCAATTGTGAAGGCGAACACTCCTTGTCGGTGTGGATGACCCGATTGTGCACCTCACCCTCACCGGTCACCAGAATGGCCAAGACCCGCGTATCGGACAGCGGCAGGAACTCGATTTGCCGAAATAGGTCGCGTTCATGGCGCGGCACCATCACCATTCCGGCCATGTGAGTAACGCCGGAGAGCAACTGCGATGCCGATTCGATCAGGGCCTTGGTGTCGTCACTCCCTGAGAAACCGGAGCGCAGCGCTTCCAATTCCTGGTCTTCCACGGGCAGAACGGTCAGCAAACTGTCAACGAAAAGCCGATACCCCGACACCGTCGGCACGCGGCCCGCGGACGTATGGGGCGATGAGACCAAGCCGAGATCTTCAAGATCCGACATGACGTTGCGCACGGTCGCCGGACTCAGGTCCAGTCCGGTGTCCTTTGCCAACGTCCGAGAACCCACCGGCTGACCATCGCGAATATGCCGCTCGATCAGCGCCTTTAAAAAATGCAACGCGCGATCGCTGATCTGGCCAACGCCCTTGGCCCTGACCTGTGACTCGTTCGATCGCGTATTGCCACTCACGGCGTTATCGGCTGCCAGTCTGAATGATGTTCGGTTGATGTCGCAGGGACGTATTAGCACTCTCAAATGGCGAGTGCTAAGCTGCGCCAATCTAGGGTTTACCGCAGGGGCTGTCAAGGCCCGAGCCATAGACACGGATCTTCCTCCCCGGGTTTGCGGACTCGTTGCCATGCGCTTGACCAGCAGTTGGCGGCTCGCTGACCCCGTGCTAACGTTCCCCTCCATCACTCCCCGTCAGCGACGCCCCATGGCCTTGTTTCACACGGCAGGCATCATCGGCAAACAGGACGACGACCCACGCGTCGCGGCCACAATCGGCCGGCTTACCGAACACTTGGGCAGGCTCGGTCTGGAGACGCTGTTCGAGGAAGGCACAGCCGTGACGATTGGCGCTCACGATGGGCTGGAGGTCAAGGAACTGGGCCAGCGCTGCGACCTGGTCATCGTGGTCGGCGGCGACGGGACCTTTCTTTCAGCCGCGCGAGAGATGGCAGAACTGGACGTCGCGTTGGTTGGGATCAACCTTGGACGCCTCGGTTTTCTGGTGGATGTGCTGCCAGACAACATCGAGCGACGGCTTGATCAGATCATGAACGGCGAGTACGACGAAGACGCGCGCACGTTGCTCGACGCACGCAGCAACGGCTTCGTCGGCCGCGCCGTCAATGATATCGTGGTACATAAGTGGAACACGGTTCGGATGATCGAACTCGAGACCTACGTGGACGGACAGTTCGTCAACGGCCAGCGCTCCGACGGCATCATTGTCTCCACACCCACCGGGTCCACAGCCTATGCGCTGTCAGGCGGTGGACCCTTGATTCACCCCAGTCTCGACGCCCTGCTGCTCGTGCCCATCTGCCCGCATACGCTGAGCAACCGGCCGCTGGTAATCGCGGGAGCGAGCCACATCGAGTTTCGCATCTGCAACTTCGAGGCGGACCAGGTGCGCTTGACCTGCGACGGACAGGTCGACCTGCCACTGGCTGAGGGCGCCCCAATCCGCATCGAGCGGAGCGCGCATCGGGTCCGGTTGTTGCACCCGCGTGGCCACGACCATTACGGCATCCTGCGCGCCAAACTCGGCTGGGGCGGACACCCACGGGCCGACGCGACCTGCTGACGCAACCAGCCCGCCCCATGCTGCCGTATTCCGTTCGCCCCAGACCGCCCCGCACCTGATATTGAAATCATGCTCACCCATATCGCCATCAAGGACCTGGTGATCGTCAGCCATCTGGAACTGGAGTTCGTGGCGGGCATGACAACCCTGACCGGCGAAACCGGCGCGGGCAAGTCCATCCTGATCGACGCCCTGGGCTTGGCGCTCGGCGATAAGGCCGACGCCGAGATGATCCGCAGCGGATGCGACCGAGCCGAGGTCAGCGCCGGATTCGACCTCGACCGCTGCCCTCAGGCCCTCGACTGGCTCGTTCAAGAAGCCCTGAATGACGGCGATGGGTGTCTGATTCGTCGCGTATTGGTGCGCAATGGCCGCGCCCGCGCCTTTGTCAACGGCCAATCTGCCACTGGCGCCCAACTGCGTGCGCTGGGTGACTTGTTAGTGGATATCCACGGTCAGCATGCTCACCAGTCTCTGCTGCGCCCCGCCGCGCAGCGCGCGTTGCTCGATGCCTATGGCAGCCACCAATCGACGGTCGCGGAAGTCGAGCACGACCATCGACGCTTCCGCGAGCTCGACGTTCGTTGGCACGAGCTGACCGCGGCTCACGACGAGCGCGCCGAGCGCATCGAGCTACTG
>JBATTL010000130.1:0-2406 GCA_049670525.1 Thiohalocapsa sp.
CGACCAGCGCGTGGACACTGGTCGCTGACTTTCACCAACGCCTACAGTCAGAGGGGATAGGCACTGATGACGAACGAAGTATTGCAGAAGAAAGCAGTTACAGAAAGTCGACCCATCGAGATCGAGCTCAACAAGGCCAGCGAAGACTCCTCACTGATCCCGCCACTCCCAAGGCGGCACCGGTTCGTCAGCCGCTCAGTGAGGGGTGACTAACCCGCCGGAAGCATCCACCGCAGAGCGGTGATCACAACACCGACGCCGATACTGGTGATGGCAAACAAAGCCGTGATCATTTGCCAGTTGTTCTTACTGAGACTCGTGTGCATCTCGGCGCGTAGATCGCCGAAGCCTTTGTGCATCTCGGTGCGCAGGTCGCCGACATCCGCCTTCGTCGCGTAGTTCGACGCGATAACAGCAACGCTTTGTTCGAGATTTCGTAGGCGTTGTTCCATGTCTGGTGGCTCTCCCCCAGAAGCGTCTGGGATGGGGTGCTGGGCATCGCGAAAATCGACAACGTTATCCTTCATTATCCTTCTCATCGACCCAGTCTTCAATGACATAGCGTGCGATCTGGCGAACGTCCCCGCAGTTCTTGCAGACTAGCGCGAACATCATGTGCCGCTTTGCGGGCACGTCAAATCTGTCACCTGGGGCCATCAGCGGAGCAACTGCGCTGACAAGCCGCTTGTCGCTTTCTTCGCCAAACGAAGTCACCCAGGCGTCATGGCCACAATACGGGCAGCCCTTCGGCGTTTTTTCGTTGAGGAACGCAGAAAACTGCTCGTTGGTGATGGGTTTCATGGCGTGGACAGCACCTCACCAAACAGCGCCCGGCCGCAGCCGCTACAGACCTTGGCGTTGTCTCGAATAATCGCCTGGCAGAATGGGCATTCGCGCTCGTTGGCGACGTCACCGGTTTCTTCTGGCTGCGGCGGAGCGGCTTCCTCGCGCACGGCAGTAAAGGCCCAAACCAGGGCGGCGATCCAGCCGATCAGAGTCCAGCCAAGCAACAGATTCAGGGCGGTGATGGCCATCTTGTTGTGGTGCTTACGCTCCCAGGCCGCGAATGCGGGGATGAAGTACGCAAAGAGCACCAGCAGTCCCAGCACGATCAGAGCGAGAACGCCTGCATCATCTGGCTTTGGCATGACGATCTCCTGGGTTACTCAGTCCATCTCAGCATAGCAAAGCAAGCTGGCGCCGGGCCAAAGTGCTCTGCTAGAACCGCGTCAATGGTCACGTTTCGCGCGCGCCACGAGCGTGATGTCTGGGAGCTTGGGCGCATCGCGGCCGTTGCTCGGCTGCGTTGTGAGGCGCCGGGTTGTGGCATTGAGGGCGATAACCCGAACGTGCGGTTCGGAAAGTGGGTTTCGGCCAATTTGTCGGAAACACAAGCGCAAACGCTACTCCGAGCCCGCCGCCTCTGGGAAGTGTTCAGCGAGCTGGTGAGCTGTTGCGGGAGATTGAGCCAGTTAGAGGTGATGCATCATTGTTCCGCGATCGGGGCGGTAACGACCCTATCGTGACCCGCAAATCCGCTGCCGAAGCCGCCGGCATTCAACCCTCTGGGTCAAAGCTAAAAAACGGGCTCGTTGCACCAAGCAACCCAGGTTGCATGGCAATCTAGCTTACGTCTATCTTCGGGTGGCGCGCGTCCGTGGGGGCGCGACATGGCCAACGGAGAGCGATGTGACGAACACAGCCAACGAGCGTTACGGGATAAGAGCGAAGAGCAGCAGCGAAGAACCCTACCTTGTGGAGTTCATTCTCGACGGAAGCCAGCTCACGGTATTTTGTGATTGCCGAGCCGGCATTTACAGAAAGCTCTGCAAACACAAAACCGAACTGCTTGCAGGCGATGCCGGTCGACTTTTCGACGAATCCGAGCAACCGGTCCTCGAAAAAATCCACGCAATAGCTCAAAGAGTGCCTGAGCTCGTGCAGCTATCACGACAGATAAACGAATCTCAGAAGATCATCAAAGCCGAGCAGGCCAAAGTCAAAAAGGCCAAGAAAACCTTTGAAGTCGCCCTGAACACTGGCGTGGAAGTCGACCCGTCCTGATTTGACAAGCCTTGATTTTTCTGCATAGATAAAAGGAGAGGCGTCGAAACCTCATCAGAGCGGCCACCGCAGCCGCCAATTCTGCGGTTTTTTTGTGCCCGCGCTTTTTTGGCCGGGAGTCTCAGGTCATACAACACCGGTTCCGCGCCGGAAAAGCCTGAGGCGGTCTCTCTGAGCCGTTTCGACCCTCCTGGCCGCCATTCGTGGCGAATCTTGCGTCGAAGCAAATCGGAGGTAACAACCATGACCGCTCAAACCCTCTCTGCCCCAGCCCGCCGGGACTACAAGCCCGACCCCACGCCCATCGATGCCCTGCCGTTCGTGTATCGGCCCGGGCGGCGC
>JBATTL010000131.1:0-4845 GCA_049670525.1 Thiohalocapsa sp.
TCATCTGGTACGAGATTTTCCGGCAATCGCCTAAGCTCCCGGTGGAGCAGCCAATTCAACGGGTCTAGTCTCGGTCTGCGCGAAATACCGACGTAGGAATTCGTCGAAATCGAAGTCATCGGCCGCCTCGACCTCCTGCTGACGCTTTATCGAAGCCTGAGCGACGGATGCCAACCATGCCTCACGATCCGGATCAAGCTCCAGCCCGCGGAAGTAGTCGCGGTGTGCGTCAGTCAACCGGCGCGCGAACTCCGCGAAGCCCTCTCCCCGGTCACGCATCTCCCCGAGCATACGCGCCGATGGGGTAGCATCCGGGTCAGCAACCTTCTCGAACTGCGCCTTTAGCGCATCGGCGTGGGGGCCACTCCCAGCGCCGTTTCCCACACCGTCGTCAGCAGCGTCGAGCAGTTCCGCGATCGGCTGCATCGCATCGAGCACCTGATTCGCCCAAGCGCGCAATTCGATGCGGTCGCCATGACGACACTCCAGCTTGAGACCAGGCTCGCGCCCCCTGTGAGCGGCAATTACCTGATTCGAGTCGATGGCTCGACGCTCGCGTGCGTCGATGCGCGGACTGTCCAGGAGCAGGTTGTAAAGCATGAAACAGTTCAGAAAACGCATCTGCCGCGCATCGATTCCCAGTGGATGAAAGGCGTTGATGTCCAATGAACGTAGTTCGACATAGCGCACACCTCGGCGGCGCAAGGCCAGTGTCGGGCGTTCCATCCAGTCGGCGATCTGCTTCGGCCGCACGGTGCTGTAATACTCGTTCTCGATTTGCAGGACGTGATCGTTGAGTTGTTCCCAGCGGCCATTGGTCTTGACCCCGATCGCTTCGTAATCAGGGCACGGCGTCTGAATCGCCCAAGTGAGGCTGCGCGTGTAGGCATCGAGGCTGTCGTAGCTGGCTTTCATGCCAGTGCCTTCTTCCTGCCGGTTCTGATAGCCGATATCACCCATACGGAGGGAGGTCGCAAAGGGATAATAGAGGGTTTTCTCGTCGAAGGATTGGAGGTCGGTCATCGCATCCTGGACGAAGCTCTTGCAGACGGCCGGGGAGGCACCGAAGAGGTACGGGATAAGCCAACCCAAGCGCTGCAGGTTGCGGACCATACCCATGTAGGACGCGGAGCGGAAGTCCGCAATCGATGCGTTGCTGCCCTGGGCCTGCTGGAGGATCGGCCAGAGGGCATGGGCAAACGAGAAATTGAAGTGCACGCCAGCGATGATCTGCATCACTCGGCCGTAGCGATTGCCAAGACCGCGCCGGTAAACGGTCTTCATGGTGGCCGCGTTGGAAGTGCCATAACGGGCCAACGGAATATCCGCCCCGCCCCCAAGCACGCAGGGCATGCTGGTGGCCCAGAGCCGCTCATCGCCAATATGGCGATAGACGAAAAGGTGCAGGTCGCGCAATAGGTCCAACACCTGATCGGGGGTTGGCAGGGCGGGCGTCACCAGCTCGATCAAGGCCTCGGAAAAGTCAGTGGTCACATAGGGATGTGTCAGCGCCGACCCGAGGGCTTCCGGATGCGGCGTTTTCGCGACAGAACCGCTGCAAGCGACCCGCAGGCCTTCTTTTTCGAGGCCCAGCAGATTGTCAGCGAGCAGGGCGCGCGCCGTCAGATCGGCGAAGGCACCGAGATGCCGTGAGGGAACGGACAGAGTGGCGCTGGTTACGGTCATTGGGTCGGCCGGGACGTCGGGTGCTAGGGTTGGGCGGAGTTGGGGCGGAAGCGGCGCCCGTCCCGACAACTAAGCGTTCAGGAAATGATACTCACCGGGGAGACCTTCCCGGTCGCCGAGTCTGAGGCGATAGCGCCAGAAGGATGCACCAGAGACCGCGGAGTTATCGTTTGCCTTCAAGTGTCGCCCGCCGGAGCGGAGACTCTCTCTGTGACTTCGTGGGCTACACCGAAGGCGGACGAGTGAACATGCGAGCTGGCACATGTTGCGATAGCAATCGGCTAAGCCAAGCTAGACCGCGTGTGCGGCTCCGGATCGATCCTGGGCACTGTATGGATTGACGCGGTACGCCCGGCAAAACGATGGCCGTCAATCCCGCATCGCGGCTCGCGGCCGTTCCACACCGCCCGTTTCCGAGATCACGTCGGCGAGGATTCGTGCTGCTTCTTCCGCTTGGATGCGCGCGATCACCTCCTGTTGCGCCTCCAATGCATCCTCGTCGACGTTGTCAGCATCCTCATCGACCGGTTCGATACCGCGGGCGCGCAGAAAGCGGTCTTGCTCATCCTTCAAGATCTTGTCTCGCCGATCAGACTCGATGCGGCGCTCGCTCTCACGCAGCGAAACGATATCCTGAGCGTTGATCTCGCTCAGCAAACGTCCGCGTGAAGCGAGCATACGAAAGCCGTCATCGCTTGCGGTTCGGCTTGCCGAACGCTCGCGGAGACTGCTCAGATCATTGGCCTTGTAGCGAGCGTAACGTGCCGGGCGGATACGATCCCATGGAAGCGCATTCTCCAAAGAACGCTCGCCATGATCGTCCAAATCCAGGCCAAACTCAAAGTGTATGTCCGGGTCGACACCGCGTAGCTGGGTACTGCCACCACTGACGCGGAAGAATTCCGCCATGGTCAACCGAAGCCGACCAAGTTCCGCATCCTCACCGGGCACGTACCGATCGAGGTCGATCAAGGTCTGCACTGTGCCCTTGCCGAACGTGGGCTCACCGATGATGATGCCCCGCCCGTAGTCCTGGATGGCGCCAGCAAAGATTTCGGAGGCCGATGCGCTGTTGCGGTCCACAAGTACCGCGAGCGGACCGGTGTAGACAACGCCGGGATCGGGATCGACCTCGACCTCGACTTTACCCAAGGCGTCTTTGACCTG
Organism: Thiohalocapsa sp.; assembly: GCA_049670525.1. Taxonomy (GTDB): domain Bacteria; phylum Pseudomonadota; class Gammaproteobacteria; order Chromatiales; family Chromatiaceae; genus Thiohalocapsa. The sequence continues at coordinate 2,854 of JBATTL010000131.1, forward strand.
CACCACCGGTCCCTCATCAATAAATAGGCCAGTCAGCGACGTGGCCTCCGTCAATGAGCCACCGCCATTTCCGCGCAGATCAATCACGAGACCGTCGATACCGTCGTTGGCCAGTTCTTTAATATGCCGGCGCACGTCCCGTGTCGTACTGGTAAAGTTGCGGGTGCCCTCTGACTCAGCGCGGAAATCACGGTAAAAGGCCGGCACCTGGATGACACCGATCCGGGTCGGCGGGGCGGTGTTCGACGCATCGATGACGTACGACTTTGCAGCCTGATCCTCCAATTGGATCTCGTTGCGGACCAGACGGACCTCTCGTGTGCGGCCGCCTGTACCCTCGGACTTCGGCATGGTCTGAAGCCTGACAACCGATCCCTTGGGTCCACGAATTTTGTCGACCACGTCTTGCAAACGCCAACCAACAACATCCTCCATCTCGCCGTCGAGCCCCTGGGCGACGCCGACGATCTTGTCGCCGCCGTGGATCTGGCCAGACTGACGCGCCGGGCCCCCGGGAATGGTGCGCTGGATGACCGTGTATTCATTGTCGGCGCTGAGCACCGCGCCGATTCCCTCGAGCTTCAAGCGCATGCTGATATCGAAGTTCTCGGAAGTGCTCGGCGACATATAGCTGGTGTGGGGCTCAAGCGTTCGCGTGTAGGCATTGACAAACGCCTGGTACACATCGTCAGCCGAGAATTGATGAATGCGGCGCGTGATCCCCTCGTAGCGTTTGCGCAATTGCTCTCGGATCTCATCGTCACTCTTGTCGGCGAGTTTCAGCGTCAGGTAGTCATACTTGACACGCTTGCGCCAGATCTCCTGAAGCTCGCGTTCGCTCTTGGGCCAAGCCACATCGTCTCGGTCAAATTGATAGGTCTCAGGGCGATTGAAATCGAACGGTTGCTCGAGCAGCGACAGTGCATATTCGATACGACTGTCTACGCGCATACGGTAAACACGAAAGATGTCAAACGCCGTGTCGAGCTTGCCCTTGTCCAGATCATCGTCGAGCCGGTCGGCGCCGCGGGTAAAACGTTCCACATCGCGTTCCAGGAAAAACACCTTGTTGGGATCGAGATCCTCGAAATAATTCAGGACGGTCTCACGCGCGAAGTCGTCATTGAGCTGGAAATTCCGATAGTGGAAGCGTTCCAACACCTTGTTGATGACGAGGGTCGTACGGGCCTGACGCTCATTCGGGAACAGCTCGGAAAGGCCGACGGTTCGCAGCTCCGCATGCAAGTTTGAAAGGGCCGCGATTGCGCTCAACAAGGTAGCGGCGATTACTCGAACGGCGTTTCGCGTCATGATTCAAACTCTCTCGATGCCGGTGGCACATGCCATGCTGCGGCGGTAATGTTGGAGCGGCGGCGGATGAGCGCATCACTCGCCATCCACGAATTTTGCACTGCTCCGGCGGTAATGTCTTCCACGGCAACCGCGGGGCGATCTAACCGGCAAACGCTGCTGCAAAGGCTCAAGCTCAGTGTCCGATCCCGCTCCGCACGAATCCCGGCAGTTGGCACTGAGTTGACATTCGCCGCCAAGTCCCAGCGTAACGCTATGATTTCCCGGACCAATGACAATAGCGTCGATGGTGCGAATTTTCAACGAGTTACCGTTCCGCACCGGCGCGCTGTTCGGTCGTTGCCGGATTGATCCAGATGAGTGACGCCATGCGGCCGGTACGCCCGTCTCGCCGGTACGAGAAGAACCGGTTGCTATCGGCGTATGTGCAGTGCTCGCCGCCGCTAACCCGATGAACGCCGATCGCTGAAAGCCGCTGCCGGGCAAGCTGGTAAAGATCCGCAAGCCAGCGCCCGCGGCTCACCGCTGCGAATGCCTCCTCGGCATGTGCCGCGCGCGCGCAGAACTCGGCGCGCACCTCTGGCCCCACTTCGAAAGCCCCAGGGCCTATCGCCGGACCGAGCCAGGCGTAGATCCCGTCAGGCTTCGGCGACATGGCCGCGACCGCCGCCTCGATGACAC
>JBATTL010000132.1:0-2145 GCA_049670525.1 Thiohalocapsa sp.
GACCTAAACCCATCGTCAGATTTTATCTTTTTCCCATCTTCGTCATGCATAACAGCCCAATATAAAAGAAGGTCATAATTCAAAGTGTAAACATTACTAAAATTCGCCAAAAATGCCCTACAGCAAGCATACTCAGCATCGGATATATCACCAGGCCAATCTGGGTGACTTGATGCAATAGCTTGGACTAGCACTTCTCGGAGACCATCGGCATCGTCTTGTAATTCCTGTATCAAACTCGTTCTGGCACCTTTATACGCGGTTAGGACTGCACTAGCATCTCGCAGGACCTTAATTACCTTTTCAAAATCCTGCGTGTCCAGCGCCTCGAAAGCTAGTTTAGCTGACTGCGATAAATTACTAAATTCTGCTCTTTCAAACAACTTCTCATAGACGAAAATGTCAGGCCTGCAGGAAATGCCAAAACCGTTCCCTAGCAACGCATGCGTCTTATTGTATTGTTGGGCTTCATTTATAGCTTGCTGAAAAGTAAGCATCCTTTCCTCTTTGTGTGCTATTGTGTTCTATAGTGCACGCAGGAACTCGTGCACTAGATTGCATTCCGTCTAGCACACGAGCATCCTAACCCGGCAAAGCCGGAACCCAAAAAGTTCGCTGGAGGCTTCGCTCGCCCGCAGCCCAGTAAGGACGCGGCTTGCGGCGGATCGCTTGAAAAGTTTTAGAAATCTTGTTTAAGAGTTCCGGGGTAAGGGACTAACGTGGGACAATGACGCTGCTGGCCGCAAGCGCTTTCGCGTGCCACCTGCGTCGTCGAGACTGCTAGTCTGCGCGTCCCCTTCTATCACGTGCCGTGCACGATTATTGTATTCCTCGAGCAGTTCGGCCCCGTGACTAAGGTCACGAAACCCGTACCCGCTCCGTGGCGTCTACGACCGTGAAAGAGATCCATTGAGTTTCCAATCCGCCCACGTTCCACAGCGCTGACGTGCTCGCGGTCCGCTCATTCGGCCATGACCCAGGTCAAGGCTCACCCAAGCCGCGGGCGAGAGAATCGGTCGGACTGCGGCTCTGCACCAGGTGTTTGTTTGATGGCCTCCGCCATTACTGATTCCTTCACGCTCGACCATCAGCGCTGTGACCGTCTGCTCGCCACCGCAGAGAGCCGGATAGGGAGCGGCGATTGGTCGGCTATCGCAACCGCCGTCCAGGCGCTGATCAGATCTATGCAAGAGCACTTCAGGATTGAGGAGCAGACGCTCTTTCCGCGACTGGCTGAGATCTTCCTGGTTTCCGCGCAACCCATCGAGGAGCTGTGCTCCGAGCACACGCAGATGCGGCGCCTTTTCGAGGATTTCGGAGCGGCCGTCGAGGCGCGGGACAAGCACGCCTGTGCGGGGGTCCTGGAGACCCTGCACTTCTCGGCGCAGCAGCACAACTACAAGGAGGAAGCCGTGCTCTACCCCATGGCCGATGGAGCCTTGCGCGAGACCGGAGCAGAGGTCGCCGCCCTGTTGACAGCGGACTGAGAGGTTGTGAATCAACAGTCACAAGGAGCCCCGAGCGGAAGGAGCCTGGGAGTGAACGACGAGACATACCAGAACCCTGAGATCAGTTCACCGCGATATGCCTACGAGCTTGGGTTCCCGGGTTTGCGTTCCTGGCTGCTCAAGGGTTATCCCTACCTGATCTTCTCACTCAAATGCGACCATCACATCGACGTCTGGCGTATCCTTCATGGTAGCCGGGACATCTCTCGATGGATGCTGGAGCCTGACGATGCCGCCAGATGAAAAAGCCAGCGAGCGGTGTCGGCAGTGCGCTCGCACCGGGGCCTGAACCGAGCAGTCCGCGGCGTTGACCCCGTCGAGCGGATGCTCGATCCATCGGCGAGCTGCCACGGCAGCCACCGCCCGCGTCATCCTTGTTTCACGGCAAGAATCGTCCGATGGCGAGGATCGCTGGGCACCGTCACCGGTGACTGGAAGCCGGCCTGCTCAAGGCCCTGCTGCATGTCGAAGGTATAGTAATCATCACTCCATGGCTCGGTGCTTTTCATCAGCGTAAAGAGCACAGGCGGCAGGCTCTGGATCACGGGGGACTGAGGGTCGCTGTCGACAAGCGCGATCATGCCGCCTACCCGCAGCAGCCGCCGGGCCTCTTGAAAGATGTCCACAGCGGCCTCGC
>JBATTL010000133.1:0-1627 GCA_049670525.1 Thiohalocapsa sp.
GCGCAAGCCGGTGCGTGTCCTGGACATGCTCCATGCCATAGAAGGTGGTGCGCCGGTACTCGCGCTGCTGGGCCTCGGTCCAGCCATCGGGGTCGCCGTGGTCCCGTGCGGGGTCGCGCAGGTAACGGTTGGCGGCGATGAGGAAGCCGCCGGTGCCGGCGGCCGGGTCCTGGATAACATCGGCCAGCGTCGGGCGCATGACGGCTACCATGCTGTCGATCAGCGGGCGCGGGGTGAAGTACTGACCGGCGCCGGACTTTTTCTCGTTGGCGTTCTTCTGCAGCAGCCCCTCGTACAGGTCGCCGAGCCCCTCCTGGCGGGCGCTGTACCAGTCGAGCTTGTCGATCTCGGTCACCAGGGTGGAGAGGGTGGCGGGCTTGCGGATGAAAGAGCTGGCGTTGGCGAAGATCTCCTGCACCAGCCGGGAGCCGTGGCTGCCGAGGTGGATAAGCAGGATCTTGTAGAACTCGAGCCGATCGGGCGCCGGCTGGTCCTCCAGGTCGCCCCAACGGTAGTCCGCGGGGAGTTGGTCCTCGGTGCCCGTCTCCTGAGCCATCTTGAGGAACAGCAGGTAGGTCAGCTCGGTGACGTACTGGTGGTAGGTGACCCCGTCGTCTTTGAGGACGTTGCAGAGGTTCCAAAGCTTGGCGACGATGTTGTGGGTGACGGCGGTCATACTTGCTCGTAGTCTTGGATCGCCAAGCCGGGGACCTGGGCGAAGGCGCCGTCATTGGTGATCAGGGTGGCGCCCTCGGCCAGGGCGTGGGCGGCGATCATCATGTCCATGGGGGCTAGGGGCTTGCCCAGGGCGGTTAGCTCGGCGCGCAGGGGTCCGTAACGACGCGCCGTCGCGGAGGTCCAGGGGCGGATGTCGATGCCGCCCAGCACGGTCTCGGCGAGCCCTGCAAATTGGACCCTTTGCGGGCGGCGTGCGAGGCCGAAGCGAATCTCGCCCTCGGTGACCACCGAAATGCAGAATGACGCGATGGACAGCCGCAGGTCCAGGTCCGGCGAGCGGGCCTTCATCACCGCCGACAGCGCATTGGTGTCCAACATCAGCAGGCCGCTCATGGCCAATCGCGCTCGACGTGCTCACCCTGATCGCGATCCGCCATGAACTCATCCAACTCCTTGCGTTCCTCCTCCGTCATGCTGGCGATCAGGCGATCGCGCTCTTCCAGCCAATCTCGGAAAGACTTGTTCAGCGGACTCAGGATCACGTCGCCGGTGTCCGGATCGCGGCGGATCTCGACGGCGTCTCCCTCGAAGCGGAACTCCGCCGGCAGGCGCACGGCTTGGCTGCGGCCGTTTTTGCAGAGTTTGGCGGTCTGCATCTCGCCCTCCGATCTTGGTGCGGTATAGATCGCGGTCTAGTCTAATGCCGCGGAACTTCTAGGCCAAGGGCTGCAGCAGAAGGAGGGCCGGCCCCTTGTGCAGCAGTGCGGAGATTCCGAGACCGTTTCCGGCCGTTGTCGTTGTCGTCGTCGCAATCGAGTATCGAGCTGAGCGCGCGTTGGTCACGAACCTAGAGCCCCCAGGGTGCAGCTATAACCTATGCCGGCCTGCATTCAGCCCCAGTCAGGCCGCCGGCTCTTTCCAAAGGGCTTCGTTGAAGGCATCCAGCACC
>JBATTL010000134.1:0-8123 GCA_049670525.1 Thiohalocapsa sp.
GGCCCAGGAGTTGATCATTCGCATGATGGCGGATCCCGTGTTCGGACCGGTGATCACCTTCGGCCAGGGTGGAATCGCCGCTGATGTCATCGCCGATCAGGCCGTAGCGCTGCCGCCGTTGAACTCCACCTTGGCGCGGGAACTCATCTCGCGGACCCGGGTCGCCAACCTGCTCGCCGGCTACCGGGAGCATTCCAAAGCGGACATGAAGGCGATAGAGCGAGTGCTGTTGCGGATTACGCAATTGGTTATCGATGTCGCGGAGATTGTCGAGATTGAGGTCAACCCGCTGCTCGCAGACGCCAACGGCGTCGTTGTGATCAATGCCCGCATGCGCGTTCAGCCGGCTGCGGTCAGTGGTGAGGAGCGACTCTCGATACCGCCATACCCCAAGCACTTGGAGGAGAAGATCACCATCGACGGCCAACCCGTCCTGTTGCGGCCGATTCGTCCCGAGGACGAACCGCAGCACCTCGCTTTGTTCCATGCACTATCGTCCGAGGACATCCGATTTCGCTTCTTCAGCGCCAAGATCGAGATCGCGCACTCGGAGCTCGCCCGCTACACCCAGATCGACTATGACCGGGAGATGGCATTCATCGCCACGCGACTGACCGCCGAAGGAACACCCGAGACGCTCGGGGTGGTTCGCGTAGTTTGCGATCCGGACAACGTCGAAGCCGAACTCGCCATTAGCATCCGCTCAGATCTAAAGCGAAAAGGGCTCGGTTGGATACTTCTCGAGAAGGTGATCACCTACTGTCACAATCGGCGGACGAATATCATTTTCGGAGAAGTACTCAGGGAGAACCAAGGCATGCGCGGGCTGGCCGAAAAGGCGGGCTTCGAGAGCAAGCCCGGACCGGATGGCGATACGGTCGAGATTCGCCTATCGCTCAACGAGCGTTAAACAGTGCCCCAAAAGCATGACGCGTATTGCCTGCTTTTTCTCGACATCTGGACACAGCGGTGTCGACCGCGCTGCCAAGCACCTGATTCCGGCGCTTGCCAAGCGTGGCTACTGCGTTGATCTGCTCAAGGTTCGGCGGCATGGGCCGGAGCTCGATGACGTACCCGATGGGGTCAGAGTGATCGATCTCGGCTCTCGCCATACCTACGCCTGTATCCCGTCGATTACTCGCTACCTGCGACGCGAGCGGCCCGAAGTGATGCTGTCCGATAAGGACCGCGTCAATCGCAGCGCCCTGGCCGCGCGGACCCTGGCGCGGGTTCCGACCCGACTGATCTTCAGTTCGGGTACAACGATCTCGATCGACCTCGCCAACCGTGGGGTGCTGGAGCGCTGGGTGCAGCGCAATTCGATGCGCCACCTCTACCCAAGGGCCAATCGGGTGATCGTCACCAGCGCCGGCGTCGCGAATGACATGTCCGAGTACAGCGGCCTGGATCGCGACCACATCCAGGTGGTTGCGTCGCCGGTGGTGCCGGAATCCCTCTTCGAGCAGGATCAGCCGCTGCCCGACCATGCCTGGTTCGCGCCCGGAGAGCCCCCGGTGATCCTCGGCGTCGGAGAGCTCTGTAGCCGTAAGGACTTCGAAACTCTAATCCGTGCGTTCGCGCGACTCCGCAGAACAGGTGCCTGCCGGCTGATGATTCTCGGACGTGGCAGCCAACGGAACCAGTTGCTGGGCCTGGCGCAAGACCTGGGCGTCGACGCGGACTTCGCCTTGCCCGGATTCGTCTCCGACCCCTATCGCTACATGGCGCATGCGGCCCTGGTCGCGTTCACGTCCCTCTGGGAGGGACTCGGCTTCGTGCTCATCGAAGCGCTGGCGGTCGGAACGCCGGTGGTTTCGACGGATTGCCCGAGCGGGCCGAGCGAGATCCTGCAAGGCGGGCGCTATGGCCCCCTGACGCCACTGCGCGATCCGGATGCCCTGGCGAATGCCATAGCGAGGACACTGGACGAACCGTTAGCCCCGGAATTGCTTCGGCAAGCGGCACGACCCTATGCCATCGAGGCCTCCGCCGACGCCTACCTCGACGCGATGGACCTTCCGCGCGCCGCGGCGGAATCGGGGACGGAAATCGGGGAGGTATCCTGAGATCTCCTGGAATACATTCAAGTCGGAGGCAAGCGGGGGGTTGTGGACTGGGGTCGAACCAGCGCGGCCACGCGTTCGTGCCTCGCGTGCAGGCGCTCGAGGCACTGAGGCGAGTCGATCGGAACAGACCCGGTGATGAAGAAGACAAGGCGCAAGTCGGCGCCGCGGTTAGGGCCAGTTAGCCGCATGGCGCTGTCTACCAACCCGCACTAGCATGGCGGCGGGAATGTCTTCAGCCAGTGCTCGGCGATATCCTTCCGCCGGCAAATCCAGACCCCCTCGCGGTCGGCCACGTAATCCAGGAATCGGGCAATGGCAGCAACCCGGCCAGGATGGCCACTGAAACGGGAATGCAGCCCAACGCTCATCATGCGTGGAGCGTCGAGGCCTTCGTTCCACAGGACGTCGAAGGCGTCACGCAGCAGTTCGAAGAAATCCGCCGCGGTCGCGCAGCCGGATGCCAACAGGTAGCGGATATCGTTGATCACCAGGGTATAGGGTATGACCAGGTGCGAATGCCCGTCTTCGGTCAGCCAATACGGAAGCTCGTCGTCATAGGCGTCCGAGTCGTATAGAAAGTCGCCCGCCTCCACCAGCAGTCGCCGCGTATTAGGACTGACCCTGCCCGTGTACCAGCCAACTGGCCGGGTGCCCGTCGTCTCCTCGATGATCCGGCAGGTCCTCTGGATATGCGCGCGCTCCCTGTCTTCGCCCAGGTAGCGGTAATCGATCCAGCGATAACCGTGCCCCGCGATCTCGTGGTCCAGCTCCGCAAGAGCTGCACCAGCATCGGGATTGAGTTCCAAGGCGCGACCTGCCGCGAACGCCGTCAGCGGGAGGCGCCGCTGTTCGAATAGGCGCAGGATGCGCCAGAAGCCGACCCGAGCACCGAAGTCGAACAAGCTCTCGACACTATAGTTGCGCAGACCCTGGATCTGGCTGGAGCCCGGCATCTCGGACAGATAGTTTTCCGACCCGCTATCCCCGTTGAGGACCGTGCGCTCTGACCCTTCTTCCACATTGAGGACGAACTGCAGTGCCAGACGCGCGCCTCCGGGCCAACTCGGATCGGGTGCATGTCGCCCATAGCCTTGAAGGTTCCTGCGGTGCCAGATGTCCACGGCTAGCCTGAAGGTCGTGCCCAGCAAGCCCGATGTCGTCCTCGGCCCAGGAACCGAGCGCTGAGTTTAGGGGCGCAGGCCAGAGAAAAAGGGGAGCGGGGCGGACTCGCCCTGTGCCACGAAGCCGTTTTCATGCCGCGCGGATGGCATACCGCCATGATCGTTAGCCCAGCTCGAACGTCGTGACCCCGAAGATCTCCTGATCGGGCAGGACGGGGGCGGGACCGAAATACATGCGCGCGCAGCCGAACACCTCGCGCAGGCCATGGCGCTCTGCCAGCGCCATGGCCTGGGGATTGTTCCCGGGCACATCGAGGAAGATGGGCTCGCCCGGCGCGAAGTCGCAAAGCCCGCGAAACAGGGTCTCGGCGATCTCCCCATTGGCGGCGAACAAGGGTCCGATCTTGAACCCGCGCCGGCATGGCCGGATGACCCCGTATCCACGCAGTCCGCCCTCCTGCATCACCCCGAGCGCTCGGCTATTCGGCTGGGTGATCCAGGCTTGCAGGAACCGATCCCTCGGCGCCGGGAAGTGTGCGGCGTCATAGCAGTACAGTTCCGCGGACGAAACCGAACTCAGCTCGACCAACTCATCCGCCCTGCTGTCGGCGGGCGTCGCTTCCGCGGCAATGCCCTCGAAGCGTAGATCCCGGTGGCTCAGGACAAAGCCCCCGTGCGCATAAAACTCCTGCATCGTGAAAACGCCGTCCATACCGATCAAAGCGGGCGCTCGCAGGCGCGAAATCAAAAGATCCCGACGATGGAACCACAGCTGCGTTCCAAGGCCCCGGCCGCGATGCTCCGGCCGCATAATGAAGAACCCCATGAAACCAAATTGGCCGGCATAGGATACGATCGAGCCGCCGCCTATCAATTCGCCTTTCAACTCCGCCGCGAGAAAGCCCGCGGGATCTGAATCCCAGAAGATCTCGGCGTCGTTTAGGCCAGGATTCCAGCCTTCGTTTGCAGCCCAATCAACCAGGGTGTCCAACTCGGCCCGGGCCATCGGGCGAATCATGAGGTCAGTCAGCATCAAGGGATAAGAAATCCAATCGCCTCAGCATGATGTTAGCCGGAGGTTAGCGAGGGGTTGGACAGGGGTCAAGGCTGTGCGGACCCAGGTTTGTGCCCCGCACGCAGGCGTTGGGGGCACTGCGGCCGATCGATCGGAGCAACCAGGCACGCCTTCACCACCGTCACTGTTACACGGTCGGCCCGTTATGGGAGACCCGTCAGAACTGTGGACCAACCCGGCTAAGGCGATTGTCGGAAACTTTCATACCAGACGACGCAGGATTGACATTCGCCTTCAACGAGGGCTGGCGGGAGCGTAGCGACCTCTGTGACCGCTAGCCGGACAACGAGGGAGGGCGTCAAGACAAACTAGATGGTATCACTACTGTCCTGGCAAATTATCAAATAAATTTAGTGGCTTAGGCCAGCCGACATCCAGCACTATGCATTTTTATCCAGTAAGCAATTGAAGTAAATCGGTTTTTTCGAAAAGGATGAGGCTCAGGATCTGTAGGATTGTGTAGAGATCGGCGTCAATATCGTGGCGTTTCTTGATGATCGCCACGAGAACGTAGACAGAAATGGCGATCAAAATCTGGCTCTTCACGGCGTTCTCGGAGGTGCCGAAAAATGACTTGATGCGCAGGTGCTGCTTGATCCACTTGAAAAACAGCTCAATCTGCAGGCACCTTGAAACCGGAGTCGGCAATGGTGATCGGCGCCGCATGCACCGGTAGCAGCGTCGCGAGGGTGCGCAGAAACCGCGTCATCACGCCGCGGTTGCCCAACAGCCTCTGTCCATGCACCTCCTCGTAGAGCGTCAGACTGCGCCCGCCGAGTGCCAACGAGGCGCGCAGCAGGTGCAGCGATTGATCCGCCTTGAGGTCGGACCAGTCGATCAGGATCAAGGGCTCGGCGACGCGCACCAACAGCACCCGGCACAGTGGCGCGTAGAATGTGCGTCTCTCGCCCTGAAGCTTGCTGTTGCCGGGCAGGCGGTCGGCTCGCTTGATGCAGTGGCGCAGACTCGTCTGCGAGTTGAACCGTCGCCCGATATCGGTCAGCGTCAAGCGCGGGCCGCTGACGCACGCGGCGACCGCCGCGAACAGGGTCTGGCGACGGCGACTGTGCACGCCGGTGAGCAGTGTGTCGAGGCATCGGTGTAGGATCGTCTGGGAATGCACGGGAGGTCTCCTGGCTTGTTTGGTCACTTGCCAGGGACCACGGCCCCTCGTGCATGTTCATTTTTTATCGAAAAACCTCATTTAACCAGCTGTCTTAGTTTGGGATTTATAGGGGATACCTCAGGCATAGATCGGCATCTTGACTTCCCGATCCTTGCTAGCCGTCGATGGCGAGAGGATCTCGCACATCCAGTCCGGAATCACCTCGAAGCGATGGCCCTCAGGGATCTTGGGCATCCGCTCCTTGCGCCAACCCGCCAGGTCCGGCACCACAACCTCCTGATCTGTGACGAAGTGGATTTCCGGCTCGACCAGGATCCACCAGCCGCCAGGCCCGCCCCGACCCCAGCCGTAGCTGCCGACGAGATCGTGAACCAGCTCGCTTTGCGTGCGTGCATGGGGACCCGCCGGCCTCGGTTGTGTGTGCAGCTGCCCGTCAAGGATTTCTCCGGTCAGTCCTTCATGCAGAGATTCGAGTTGCTCGTAGAGTGCTGGCTTGAAGGCATGTTGCAGGGCTGCGCCTCATGTTGGATATCGGTTTGCCCGACGAAGGACAGGCAGAGCATGAATGTGAGGAAGTGCCCTCTTCGTGCACTTCGTGGTGAGTCATTCTGATCATTTTAGAATGAGGAATCGACAGTCTCATCCTCGCGCACCTCGCCGACGGATCCATCCGGTGCGCTGACGCGCGCGTCCTTTTTGCCCATTGCTTTCTCGATCAACCCGATCAGAGCCTCTTCACGCTGCTCGAAGGGTAGTGGGGATCGTGCGGTCGTGAGCGATCCAGAGCGGCACGTCCTGCACATCTTTGGCGAAGCGGCTCTCGACGGTTGACCCGTAAAGTTCGCCGAAAACGCCGCACCAGTACCAGCGACCGATCTGGCCCGTCTTCTTGTCGCCAAGCTAGTCGTGGCGTAGCTGGAAGTCGTCGGCGCTGTCGCGGACCAAGTGCATCGCGCCGAGCCTGCCGGTTGGACAAGCCGCGCGGCTTGTAGGAAAGTTGGAGCGGCACGGACGAAGCTGATTTCGGTGCCTCGCTGGACCGCTAATTCACGCCCCTCTTCACCCGGAGAACGCGATGACGAACCCCGTTGAAGATACCGCTTTCGATATCGAAGGCTATCTGGCCTGGGAAGAGCGGCAGGTCGACAAGCACGAGTATGTTCGCGGCGAGGTGTTCGCCATGGTCGGTGCGCGGCGCGAGCATGTCGTGGTGTCGGGGAATCTGTTCGCGGCCTTCAAGCAACGCCTGCGCGGCGGTCCCAATCAAGCCTATGTCTCCGATCTCAAACTGCGCGTGGAGACCGCGGACGCCTTCTTCTACCCGGACGTGATGGTTTCCTGTGACCCCCGCGATCAGGCCGCGAGCCAGTCAATCGCGCATCCGACCCTGATCGCGGAGGTGCTGTCGGACTCCACCGCGGCCTTCGACCGCGGCGACAAGTTCGCCGCTTACCGCACCCTCGCCGCATTACGGGAATATGTGCTGATCGACATCCCGTCGCGGCGGGTGGAGACCTTCCGGCGCGCACCGGAGCAAGAGTGGCTGTTCCACGAGTACAACGTCGACGCCGGCGAGAGCCTGTTTCCCTCGCTTGAGCTTGCGGTGCCGCTCGCGGAGATCTTTGAGAATCTGTGTTTGGATGAAGCGCCGGCGTAGCCTGCAGCCCGCGCGCCGCCAGCCGAGGCGACGAACGAGTTGCTTCCGGTGGCGAGGCTTGCCCTGTCCCCGCGTTGAGACTCTTGGGATTAGGCGATTGCCGGAAAATCTCGTAGCAGATGACGCAGGATTGAGGTTTGCCTTCAAGGAGCACCGGCGGGAGCATAGCCGGGCTATGCGACTGCCGGTGCGACAATGAAGGCGGGCGTCAAGACAAGTCAGCTGGTATGAGATTCGATAGAAATCGCCTTAGCTGCCGCCCGCCAGCGAGCGACCTCGGGTTCGGAACTGCAGCGTTGAGCGGGACCGGGTTGCGGCTGGCTGGTGGCGCCAAGGTGAAATGGATACTGTCGCCCTTGATACTTGGGTGTCGTGATGTCGGATTCAGCGAGGGTTGCGATGAAATCGGTCAGTGTCTATGCGGGCGGTCGACTCGGCGACTATAACTTTGGCGTGACCCATCCGTTTGGACCAGCGCGGCACGACGCATTCCTGGCGGAGTTCCATCGACTGGGGTTGGATCAGCGGTGTCGCCTGGTGGCGCCGAGGATGGCGCGGCGAGCGGAGATCGAGCGCTTTCACATGTCGGAGTACGTCGACTGGGTGGCACAGGCGTCGGCGCGGGGCACCGGTTTCCTCGACGGCGGCGATACCCCGGTCTTTCCCGGTGTCTACGAGGCCGCGGCTCGGGTGGTTGGCACCGTGCTGCAGGCGGTCGCCGATCTGGTCGGCGGCCAGACCCGCCGCGCCTTTGTCCCAATCGGCGGTCTGCACCATGCGCGGCGGGGATCAGCCGCCGGTTTTTGCGTCTTCAACGACTGTGGCGTTGCCATCGAGACATTGCGCGCCGAACACGGCGTGCGTCGAATCGCCTATGTCGATATCGATGCCCATCATGGCGACGGCGTCTTCTATGCCTATGAAGCTGATCCGGAACTGGTGATCGCGGACATCCACGAAGACGGTCGCTTTCTGTATCCGGGGACGGGCAGTGCGCAGGAAACCGGTACAGGCGCCGGCCGGGGGACAAAGCTCAATGTTCCAATGCCACCTGGGGCGAACGACCGAATGTTTTTCG
>JBATTL010000135.1:0-14640 GCA_049670525.1 Thiohalocapsa sp.
CACGGGAGCGGCCGCAATCGGCGATCCTGCCCGAACTCCAGGGCGCCCTGGGCCAAATTACGGGCTTCGAGACGGTGATCTTCCCGCGTCCGAGTCTGCCGACCCCTGGCAACGGTATCCCGGTGGAGTTCGTCATCCTGTCGGATGCTGAGGTCGAGGAGCTGAATGGGCTCGCCGACCAACTATTGGGCCAGGCCATGGCAAGCGGGAAGTTCACGTTCCTGTCCAAGGACATCAAGTACACGCGTCCGCGTACGACCATCGAGATCGATCGTGATCTGGCCGGGGATCTTGGCATCAGCATGCAGGACCTCGGCCGAAGTCTGGCGGTGATGCTGAACGAGGACCGCGTCAATTGGTTCAGCCTCGCCGGGCGCAGTTATCAGGTCATCCCGCAGGTGAACCAAAGCGCACGGAATCACAGTGCCGACGTCGAGGACTACCAGGTGCGCACTGGCGACGGCGCGCTGGTGCCGCTGTCGACGCTCGTGACGGTGAGCGAGGACGTTGTGCCATCCAAACGAACCCAGTTCCAGCAGCTCAACTCCATCACGCTTTCCGGCGTCATGTCCCCCGGCGTGGCACTCGGGGACGCGCTCTCCTACCTCGAGCAGACCAGCGCAGAGATCTTCCCGCGCAATGTGCGCTGGGACTTCAAGGGCGAATCGCGACAGTTCATGAGCGAGGGCGGAGCGCTTGAGGCCACCTTCTTCCTGTCCATGCTGGTCATCTATCTGGTGCTCGCGGCCCAGTTCGAGAGCTGGCGCGACCCGTTCGTGATCCTAATGTCGGTACCCCTGTCCATCGCTGGCGCGATGGCCTTCCTATTCCTCGGGTTCGCCAGTATCAACATCTACACCCAGGTCGGTCTCATCACGCTGATCGGTCTGATCGCGAAGAACGGGATTCTTATCGTCGAGTTCGCTAACCAGTTGCGCGAGCAGCAGGGACTGGATAAACGCGCCGCCGTCGAGCAGGCATCCCAGATCCGTTTGCGCCCGATCCTGATGACCACGGTGGCGATGCTGGTGGCCATGGTGCCGCTGCTGATTGCCAGCGGGCCCGGCGCCGTCAGCCGCTTCGACATCGGTCTGGTCATCAGCACCGGACTCGGCATCGGTACACTGTTCACGCTGTTTGTGGTGCCGGCGATGTATGTATTGGTCGCATCCAAGACCGTGCGGCGCGACATTGCTGGGTCAACATCGACCGGCGAGGCATCGACATCGCCTTCGACCTGACGGCGCAAGGCGAGGCGAAAGTCCGAATCGATGTAGCCCGCTCTAAATATCGAGTTTCAGCGCCTCGTCTTTACGCACGGAGGCCTTGCGACCAGTCTTCTCTCTCGGCTGGGACTCACGCCAGAGTGTCGGCTCGGCGAAGCCTTGCCAGCCCCAACGCAACCAGCCGAGCAGGCGCCAGGCGAGCCATAGTGCCCAGGCCAGCATTAGCGCGCGATAGACCCAGATGGGCGCGGACAGGACGGTGACCTGGACGGTCTGCGGTCCCTGCCGATCCAGATACCAGTTGAGACTGGTGGCCGAAGAGCCGTTGCCGGCGATCTGCATCTCCGGGCTGCCCAACAGGCCCTGCTGCACTGCGACCAGCAGCGCCATCAGGGCCGCAACGCTGAGCAACACCAGGCCCACCTGGGCCAGGTTGAAGCGCCAGGGAGCGCCTTCTTCAGTACCCAGGCGTCGGCGCAACCCGAGGGCGAACAGCCAGAGGGCAACCAACGCGCCGGCCCAGACATTCACCTGACTGAGACCGATGCCGAGCAGCAGCCAGTCGACGAAGCCCAGTGGCGTCAGCCGCGAACGCGCCAACAGCGCGGCGACCAGCGCGAGCAAGACCACCAACCCCCAGAACAGAACGGCCGGGCCAATGCCGGGGCCGCCGGTCCACAGCAACCAGCGACTGCGACCGAGCTGAACCTCGGTTTCGGCATTGACGCTCGGTGTACCCAGGTCCACAAGCGCGGGCCGGTAGGCGGTTTGGAGTCGGGTTGGTTCTCGCCAACCCAGCGTGATCTGCTGGCTGCCTGGGATCAGCGGCAGGTCCAGCGCATTGCCCTGGAGCGCCAACGGGCGTTGCTGACCGTCGACGCTGAGGCGCGTCAGTTCGGCGTCGGCCGGCAGCATGACGCGATGACGTCTGCCCTGGCTGCTACGCAGGATCAGTTCCAGCATTGCCTCGGTCCCGCGACGACTGGGAGTGACCTGATAACGACTGCGGTCCAGCGTCAGCGTCGGCCCCGGAACCCCCACCGGCCGCGACAGTGTCAACGCCAGGATCTCGCCGGGCCAGGGGCGCCAAGTCGGCAGCCATTGTGCAGCAGCGCCCAGATTCTGCACCGGAGGCACACCGCTGGTGTCGAGGTGCCAAAGCGGACTGACCTCCAGGCGCCATTCTTCACTGAGCCGAGGATCGTCCGCCGCGGTCAGGCTCAGCTGGTCCACCGGGCGCAGTGTCGAGGACCAACTCATGCGTTCCCGGCCCGGCGGAAGCGAGACCAGAATGCGCCCGGCGTTCACCTGCATGCCGGGGCTGGTGACAGCTTCACCGGGGATCAGCGGCACCCGTAGTGTGACCGGATAGGCAGGCGGGGACAGGCGTCGCACCTCGGTGGCGACGGTCCAGTCCAGACCGAAGCGCAAGGTTCGGGTCACTCGAAGCAACGGCGGCAGTATGCCTCGATCCATGCTCGGACCGGGCCTCGCCGCCTGTTCGCCGGACAGCGTCTGTCCAACGTCGGACAAGGCAGGCTCCCCATCAACCGGCCGCTGGCGCAGCAAGCGGAGTTGATCGCCAGGCCTTCCGCTGGCATCGACGCCTTCCAGTTGCCAGGCCGGATCCACAACGGTCTCCACCAGGCGTGGTTGCAGCGGCAACGGGATGTCGATCTGCTCGACGTCCGGCAGCGGCCCGGACAGAAGCAGCAAGTGCCGGCCGACGGGGATGGGCGCAATCAGGCCCCCGTCGTCCGAACGCCGCAGTTCATCCAGCGGCGCACCGTCCAATGCGACCTCGGTCGGCGACCAGTCATCTCTAGAACCGGGAACCGGCAACGCCACCGGTGCTGCGGCATCCACTGCAAGCAGCAGCCGCAGTTCCTTCGCCGAAGCCTCCAAGACCAGCCGCGGGATCTCGGCGCAGCGCGGCAGGCAGTCCGGCAGCTCCAGCAAGCGTTGCTTCAAGGCGTCCAACAGTTCGGTCGGCGGGAATGCCGCAAGACCTGTCCGGTCCGTGGCCGGCACTGTTCCAGGAGTTGCTTGGCCGGCTGCCGTCGGTCTCGGAACCTGTTCGGCGGCCGTCTCCGCCGACGGGTCCACGATCTGGGCCAAAGCGGCGTCAGGAGGCAGCAACAGCATGCTCCCAAGCGCCAATCCGATGACGCTCACCAGGGCCTGCTTGGTCTCGCGCTTCGGCGCGGGCAGCAGGTTGGCCAAGCGCAGACCCAGCAGCAGCACCAACATCAATCGCGCGATGGCGAGCAGCAGCGCGGCCAATGGCGGCAACAGCCAGAGCCGCAGACGATGCTCCGGGGGAACAGGTCCGCTCCAACTCAGCATGAAGCTGCGCCAGTTCCAGTCCGGTACGCCAGCGCCGGTCTGCAACTGCGCGTCCGGGTCAATGGTCGGCAACGGCTTCGCGCTGATCGTCGAAAGCACCTTGCTCCGCGGTTCGTCTGGGGCCTGGTCCGCGCCTTTGACGCGACCGCGGGACGTCGAGTAAACGTCCTCGGCCGGGGACGGCGTCGGCATCGATTGGATCGCGGTCTCCCCGGTGCCAGTCATGCCGAAGACGCCGCCGCCCCGTCGATCGAGCTGTGGGAACAGGCCGTCGCGCATCTCGGTCACCAGGAAGGGCAACGCGATCAGCGCCAGTACCAGGAGTGCGGCCCGGTAGTAGAGGCGCAGCAATGCTCGCATCCAGCCAAAGACGCGCCGGGTGGTATCGAGAGATTCCGCCGGCAATACCCGCAGCAGCGCCGCGGCGACCAACACATGCAGCCAGACCCAGCGCGGGGCGCCGGGTTCCTGCCAGATCAGCACCAGCGTCAGCAAACCGATCAGCCCCCAGTGCCAGCCCCAGAGCCGACCGATGGCGAGCCCAGCGATCAGTACGAGAAAGATGTCCAGTAGCGACCAGCGGGCCAGCCATGTGTCCGGCAGATTGTCGACGCCGTCCACGGCCAGCAGATCCCAACCCGGTGGCAGGTGCAGCCTGGTCGCGACAGCGTCCAACGGTAGCGCCCAGCCGGAGCTCGGCAGGTCGATGCTCCAGCCCACCGGGCCGCTATCGATGCGTGCGTCGGCGGTGAGGTTGAGCTGCCCGCGGCGAACCTCGACTCCTTCCAGCGCAGCAGCCTCGGCCAGGCGGGTGATGAAGCGCGGCTCGTTGTCGATGCGTACCTGCCCGAGCCGCAAGACCGGCTCGGCATCCAGCCGCCAGCGCTGCTCCAACCGGCCGCTGAGATGATCGCGGACGCTGAAGGCATCGCCGGCGAAGTCGAGCCGCAGCTCCCGGTCCAACCTGATGCGGTCGGCACCCGAGGCACCGCGACGAAGTTGCTCCAGACGGAGCGTCTCTCCGGGCCGCATCAGGTAGGCCGGCAGTCGCTGCCAGTCGGCGGGCAGCCGGGTCTGACGCGGATCAATGGCCTCGGCACCGGTGATCTCCACCTGGCGCAGATCTGGATGGGCGGCAAAGACCCAGACCTCCTGGTCCGGCCAGGGCGCTGGATGCGCCGCCAGGGATAACGCCTCGACGGGCCCCGGATGATGGCTGTCCAGGGTCAGTTCCCAGCGTCCCGGGCGAAGCTGAATCTGGAGCATGCGGCCGCTGCCGCTCTGACGGTTCGACCGGGTACCGCTGGTTTGGTGATCCGCGGCATCGCCCGTCCGATCTCCCGAGCCAATCAGGCGCGCAGGCAGAGGGCTATCGACACGAAGCGGGATACCGGCCTCGAGCATCACCGGTCCAAGGAACAACTCGCGGGTCTGACCTGAAACATCCAGCGTCAAGCGTGTGCGGACCCGCAGCGGGATGTCATCGTCGATACGGCGCGTCACCTCGAGTGTTAACGCATCCGGCTCGGCGGCCTCCGAAGCTCGGTTCCCACCGCCGAGCCATAGCCGACCATTCGCGTCTAAGCGCGGGTTGGTCACCTCGGCGCCGTCCAAACGCAACGACAGGAGGCCGATCTCCGTCGGCAACGCGAGCAGCTGCGGCCGTCTTGGCCAAACAAAGCGCCCGCTCAGTCGATGTACGCCGGGGCCGAGCCGGACCGCAGGCCGACCATCGTGTTCCACCACCGCCAGCGCCTCGGCATCGGCACTGACCTGCTGTGGCCATTGGCCGTCGCCACCCGGCAACGGCACCCAGGTCTTGGCTCGCAACGTCCAGCGTTGCTCGAATCGACCGCCGAGCCTGTCGACGTCCAGCCGCAACTGGCCGGGCCATGCGCAGACGCGCTCGCCGTCCTCGCCACCAGATCCGCTGCTGCCCAAAGGGCAGGCCCGTTGGTCTTGGCCGCCAAAGACCCAATCCACCCAGGGTGACAGGATATCCGGGACATAGGGGGCTTCCGCAGCAGCCGCACTGGGCAATACCCAAAGCAACGCGGGCAGCAGCACGGCAGCAAGCGTCAACCGAGAGCCGGGAAGCATGATGGCACTCCTCAATACGAACTCACGCTGGGTAATATCCGCCTTCGCACGCTCAGGTCGGAGACGGCAGGCGACGCGTCGCTCCACGTCCGCCAAGGCCGCCCGGTGGCGTTTCAGCAGTCCTGGGCCGCCCTCGCCTCAGGGGTTCCCTCAAGGAAATGGCATCGACTCACCCCAACCCAGCAATGCCATGGCGATGGGCCAAATTGGAGGTGATCGGTAACCAATCGATCCGAGCGAGGGGTGCCCGAGACGAACGTTACGCGAATTGGTCTTGATTCGGCAAAGAATGTGTTCGACGTGCACGGACTGGACGCACACGAGCACGTGGTGCTGAGCAAGACGGTGCGCCAGCCGAAGCTGCTGAGCGCCAAGCTTCCGCTCCCGAGCACGCTACCCTTGGGCGTTGCTGCTTGCGCGCCTGTTCGAGTCCCTATCGCTCTGGCCCACAGCGGCGCCGACATGCGCATCGTCGCCTTCATCAGTGCGCCCCCCGATTCAGCGAATTCTCACTCAGATCGGCAAACCTCGAAGCGGACGGCCGTATCAACCCCCGCGGAATAACGTCGAATCGGACGTTGACAGCTAGCAAGCTCGACAGCGAACTCGAGGATAGCGAATCCATAGTCAAGCGCGTCACCATCGCGAAGCCCCGCGTTGGCCGCTAAGTCCGGTCCGCGGATTTCGCCGCCACGTCGCCCGCCTGCTGATCCTGCCCCGCGACGCCTTCATGGACCGTCTCGAAGAATGAGGATGCCGGTGAACCACTCCAGCAGACCGAAGGCGTCGACCGCCTCGGCAGCGTGCTTGGGGTGCGCAAAGTGGGCGGTCAGCTCGTCGCTGCTGAGCACGCTCAGCCAATGCAGCTTGGTGCCGACGCGCATGCCCGTCTCGTCGGCGTGAGCCACGGGGGCGCTCACGAGGGCGTTCCATATGGCGAACTATGCAAGCGTCTATTTGTTCAGCGCGTCTGATTTCTCTGCGAGTTGGCCGATGATGGCATCTCGCTGAGGGTCAATCGGCATAGCTACTCCTCCGATCGGAAGCGGCGCGGAAAGCTCGCGTCATAGAGTTTCGAGACCTTGGTCTGAGTGAGACTTCGTGCGCCCAAGGCCGGGCTGACCAGAATCAATGCCTGTCGATCGATACCCGCTTCCCGGCAGCGGAAAGCGATATCGGCAAGTGTCCCGCGGAGGACGAGTTCCTCGCCCGGCCAGGTCGCTTTGTGCACGACGACCACTGGTGCCGTTTCAGCCCAACCACCGGCAAGCAGCTGTTCGACTACGCGCTCGATACGATCGATGGACAGAAAGATGCACAGCGTACAGCCATGGGCCGCAAGCCCAGACAAGGCCTCCGACTCGGGCATTCGAGTACGCTCGGAAAGGCGTGTGAAAATCACCGTCTGCGTCACTTCCGGTAGCGTCAGACACTCGCCTGCGGCAGCCGCGGCAGCCATCGCTGATGAAACCCCGGGGACGATGCCGACGGGGATACCCACCGCATCTAAGGGTTTCGCAAGCTCGGGAATCACCCCATAGAGGGTTGGATCACCGGTCTGTAAGCGGACCACTATCGCGTTACGCTGCGCTCGTTCGAGCAGCCAGTCGGTCACCTGACTGAGTGCCATCGACTTGGAATCGGCGATCTCACAATCGGCGGCTGCCCACTGAAGCGCGGTATCGGCGACCAACGAGCCCGTATACAGAATCGCCCCGGCCTCGGCCAGGAGTTGACTGCCGCGCACGGTGATCAGGTCCGGCGCTCCCGGCCCTGCGCCGACGAACCAGACCTTACCCATGACGGGGACCCGCGGCGGTTACATGACTGGATTGGGATAGAATAGAGGTGCTGTGCATGGATTCGTGCCAACTCATGAGTGGATGCATCCGGGGTCGATTCGCAGCGCGGAGAGAGCCGCTGATGATTGGCTGCCTCAAGCTCAAACTGATGCAAAATCAGCATCTTCCTGAGCATCATGTCAGCCGCGGGATTGTCGCTTTGCAGTTTAGGCATTTTGAATCAACATGACCATCCGCGGCGATTCCCAGTGATCTGTTCCCGGTGACCGACAGCCGTCGTCAGCATGACATTGTCGTCATCGGCGGCGGAACCGCGGCCCTCTGCGCAGCCATCTCGGCCCGTCGCCTTGGCGCCTCGGTCCTGCTGCTGGAACAGGCGCCTGAGGGGCTGCGCGGGGGCAATACCAGGCACTCACGCAATCTGCGAATCACGCATGATGCACCCACTTCGCTGACGCTCGGCGTCTACGGGGAAGAAGAGTTCCGGCAAGACATCGACAAAGCAACCGAGGGAACCGCCGATCCGTCGCTGACAGGGATACTGGCCCGTCGCTCGAGCGAGGTCACTGACTGGCTCGCGGCGGCAGGTGTACAACTCCAACCGACCGCAGGCGGTCTTCTGCCGCCATCGCGAAAAACAGCCTTCTTTCTCGGCGGTGGGAAGACCGCACTGAACAGGCTCTACGCGACCGCCGAGGGCATCGGAGTCGAGATTCGCTATGCCTGCGAGGTGCGTGACCTGCGGATCACTGATAGGCGAGTCGAAACTGTTTCAGTTCTCGAGCAGGGGGTGCTGCACCAATCACTCTGTCCGGGCGCCGTCATTCTTTGCTGCGGCGGCAGCCAAGCGAATCGGCACTGGCTACGCGCGCAGTGGGGGGCGGCCGCCGACGGGTTCATCAACCGCGGCACGCCTTTTGCATCCGGTGAGATACTGGCGTCGATACTCAGCCAGGGCGCCATGCCGGTCGGTGATCCAAAGCGCGCTTATCTGGTGGCGGTCGATGCGCGCTCACCCGCCGATGATGGCGGCATCGTGACAAGGATCCGCTGTATGCCGGCAGGAATTGTCGTGGACCGTGAAGGCAGGCGCATATATGACGAAGGTGCGGATGCGGCCTCGACCCGCTATTCCGTCTGGGGTCAGCGACTCGCCAGCTATCCCGGGCAGATCGCTTATCTGATCCTCGATGCCACAGGTGTCCGTTCGGCACCGCCGTCCCTGCATCCACCTATCGACGCGCGCACCATCGGGCAACTTGCGCGGCGACTCGACATCGAACCAGCAGCCTTGGAAAAGACCGTAGCAGCTTACAACTCCGCCGTTCGGTCAACGGATGCGGACCAGGATTGCAGTGGCTGTCATACGCTGGGCCTCGATCCCCCAAAATCTCGCTATGCCCTTCCGCTCAACGAAGCCCCCTACTCAGCTTATCCAATGCGGCCTGGCATCACTTTCACCTACTACGGCGTCGCGGTCGACACGCAGACGCGCGTGCGCTCAGTGCAGGGCGGCGGCATCGACAACCTTTTCGCGGCCGGGATGATCATGGCGCCCAACATCATCGGCCGGGGCTATATCTCCGGTTTGGCGATCACCATCGGGGTTGTATTCGGGCGTGTCGCCGGCGAGGAGGCCGCACGTCATGTCCTGGGATGACGCACCCGCCGATGCCGCAAGCACGGCAAGACGCGCATTACGCATCTGCAACGCCTGTGGCTATTGCAATGGCTTTTGCGATGTCTTCGAAGCGGCGAAGCGTCGGCGCAACTTGACCGACCTCGATCTCGCGCATCTTGCCAATCTCTGCCACGCGTGCCGCAACTGTCTCTACGGCTGCCAGTACGCGTCGCCGCACCCCTTTGCGGTCAATATACCGCAGGGCCTGGCACTGGTCAGGTATCAGAGCTACGTAAACTATGCTTGGCCGAGGGCGCTGTCGGTGTTGTTCGCGCACAGTGTAACGGCCGCGCTGACTCTTGGTTTCGGCGCTATCTCGGTGGTCATGGGTTTGACGCTGGCATTGGTCCCACCCGAGATACTGTTCGCCCCGCAACGAGGACCGGGGGCCTTCTATCGCGTCGTGCCCTGGGAGGTGATGCTTTGGCTCGGCATGCTGCCGCTCGGTTGGTCGATCCTCGCCGTCGGCATCAGTCTGCGCCGATTCTGGCGCAGCACGGGGACGCACCAAGCGCCTATCTCCGCGGGCGCAATCATGACCGCACTGCACGACATTCTGGTGCTGCGCAATCTGAGCGGCGGCGGACCGGGCTGCAACGATGTTGACGACCGCTTTTCGCACCGACGCCGTTGGTTCCATCAGACCATGGTGGCCGGCTTTCTGTTGAGCCTCGCCTCGACCACAACGGCAAGCCTCTATCACCATGTCCTCGACTGGGAGGCCCCCTACCCGCTGCTCAGCCTGCCCGTATTGCTCGGCACGGTCGGCGGGATCGCCATGGCAGTCGCCGCGGCAGGATTGGTCTTGTTGAAGCGACAGTCTGATCCACAGGCAACAGCCAGCGAGACACTCGGCGCCGACTATGCCCTGCTGAGCCTTCTCTTCACGGTTGCAGTAACGGGACTGGCCCTGCTCGTCCTGCGGGAGACGGCAGCCATGGGTCTGCTGCTCGCGGCCCACCTGGGCAACGTACTCGCCCTTTTCCTATTGATACCGTACAGTAAATTCGTCCATGCCGGATATCGCTCCGTGGCACTGCTGCATGACGCCATGGAGCGTCGGCACGCGGGCGCCAGATTCGACAATAATAATTTATAAAACAACGAGTCATTGCACCAATGAGCGAACATATTCTCTTCCTCACCGGACAACTCGCGGAGCGGTCACTGACGCGCATCCTGACGCAGATGGCGCTGGAGGACCGCTCCTGGTGCGTGCGTCAGCTCGGCGTCAAGGTCGCTGCCCTGATGACGGCGGAGATGATCCAACGACGACTGACCGCTACGGATGGCGCCGACTGGATCATGATCCCCGGACGTTGCCGTGGCGATATCGAGACCCTGACGCGCCATTTCGGCATCCCCGTCAAGCGTGGTCCCGAGGAACTGATGGACCTGCCGCAGTACTTCGGACTCGAAGGCAAACCGGCGGATCTCGGAAGCTACAACGTGCGCATCTTCGCCGAGATCGTGGATGCCCCCCAACTCGGCATCGACGCGATCCTCGGTCAGGCCGAGCGGTTCGCTGACGAGGGCGCGGACGTGATTGACCTGGGCTGTCTGCCGGATACCCCTTTCCCACATCTGGTGCAGGCCGTCGAGTATCTGAAGGAGGCCGGCTACCGCGTCAGCGTCGACTCCATGACCCCCGAGGACCTTCTGTTGGCCGGCAAGGCGGGAGCCGACTATTTGTTGAGCCTGAACGAAAACAGCCTCTGGGTCGCGGAACAGGTGGACGCGGCTCCGGTACTGATTCCGCATCCGCAAAACGACCTCGCCTCGCTGGAACGCGCGATGGAGCGCATGGACAAGCTGGGCAAGCCCTACATTGCCGACCCGATCCTGGACCCCATTCACTTCGGCTTCGCCGATTCGATCGTGCGCTATCACAGCCTGCGACAAGCACATCCAGATGCGGAAATTCTGATGGGGGTCGGCAATCTCACTGAGCTCACGGAAGCCGACACCGCGGGCATCAACGCCGTCCTGATGGGGCTCATCTCGGAGCTGGGGATCACCAACATCCTCACCACCCAGGTCAGCGCGCACTGCCGAACTGCCATCCGCGAGGCGGATCGGGCGCGTCGTATCATGTACTGGGCGCGCCAGGAAAACAGCCTCCCGAAGCAGATCGACGGCGGTCTGACCGGGCTCCATGAGCGCAAACCCTTTCCTTACAGCGCGGAGGAAATCCGGGAGTTGGCCGGTGAAATCCGCGATCCCAACTTCCGCGTCCAGGTCAGCGCCGAGGGTATCCACGCCTACAATCGCGACATTCTCGTCACCGACGATGACCCTTTTGAGATCTTCCCGCATCTCGGCGTGGAACAGGACGGCAGCCACGCGTTCTATCTGGGCGTCGAAATGGGACGCGCGCAGATCGCCCATCAGCTGGGCAAGCGCTATGTGCAGGACCGAATGCTCGAATGGGGCTGCCTCGTCGACCACGAACCCGAGGACATGACCAGCTACCAGACCCCGGGCCCGACCAAGCGCAGCAAATCGCGGCGCGGAAACGAAACCGAGACCGTGGCACAGGTCGATGCCGAGGCGGACGCGTCGGTGCGGGACGGATCCGTTGACCCTGCGCTCGGGTTTGATGCTGCGACGCGACGGGAGAACCGCATGGAAGCTGGACTGGTAGACCTGCTCGCGCCTTACACGAGATGATGGAAACCCTCCGATCAACCATCGACCGCCTTTCTGCGCCGCAGCAGATAGACATCCATCAGCCAGCCCTTTTCGTCGCGGACCCGCGACTTGGTCTGCAATAGGTCATCGACCACTTCGTCGACCGGCCCGGAGACCAGTACCTCGTCGGCGCAGCCCAGATAGCCGCCCCAGTAGATATCCATATCCTGTCCCTTGAAGCGCTGGAACGAGGCGTTATAGTCGAGCATCACGACGGCATTGTGGATTGAGGCCGGATCGCAGGTCTCGGCATGACGGCCGGTCGTGATGCTGATGCTCTCTCCTATCCGATTGAGCGGAATCTTGTGTTTCGCCGTCAGCACCTGGACCGAGGTGATGCCCGGGATAATCTCGAAGTCGAGGCTGCCGTTCGAGTGCGCCACGAGATCCGCCACCAGTGTGACGGTCTGATCGTACAGCGATGGATCACCCCACAGCAGCAGCGCGCCGCATTGCCCCGGCTGTAGCTCGTCGGCGAGTAGCCCCTCGAACAGTGCGCGTTTCTGCTCGTGCCAGGTCTGGACGGTCTCCCGATAACCGCCGGCCTGCGCGCGTCGAGCCGGACTGGTTGCCGTGACCACGCGATAGCCCCCGTCGCCGAGGTACCGGCGCAGAACCTCCGAGCGCATGTGCAACAGCTCCTCCTTACCGCGGCCCTCTTTCTCGAGAAAGAAGAACACATCCACCTGTTTGAGGGCTTCAATCGCTTGGACTGTCAGGTACTCGGGGCCACCGGGACCCATACCGATCAAGTACAGCTTTCTCATCGTTACGTGAAACCGGGTTGGTGCTCGATCGACACCCAGCGGTGCCCACAATTGCATAGAAACAAGGCCAAGCGGCCTGGGCTTGAGCCGATCGCTCCGCATGGCGATCGCAGACAACATTCGATGGGTTGATCGTGCAGCACGCGCAATCGTTTCAGAGACGCGAGCTTGCCGAAAATACCGGATTGGGCCGGCGTGCAGCTCAAGACAAGGCGGCGCAAACGCGCCCAAATCATGACGAAAGTCAATCAGCTAGAGTGCTTCGCTATCTTCTGCTCCGAAATAGCGCGTAGACTTCCATCGCTAGTACCTTAGCCTGTCCGCCAGCGACCGCTTCGCAAATGCCAAACCGCGTGGTGATTTCAACGAGTCGCTGGTACCATCGACAGCCTGATTTAGTGCGCCGAAACGCCATTAAACACCCGCGAATAACCCTTTACACACCAGAGGTTGCGGGGACAGGCGCGACTCCTGCAATCTTTGAAGCTAACATGTGCCCTGCGTCGGCTGATGTACAGGCTGACCCAAGACCGACCAAGTGAGCACCCGGAGCTGACCATGCGAATCCTTTTTGTCCACCCAAATTATAGCGCCGGTGCCGCCGATATCGCTGGCAACTGGTCGCCGGCCTGGGTTGCCTATCTGGCTGGCTATCTGAAGAGAGGCGGCTACGAAGACTATCACTTCGTCGACGCCTTGGTGGACAAACTCGACGATGATCAGTTGCGCGTTGCCATCCGTGACGCGAAGGCAGATGTAATTGCGACCACGGCCATGACGCCGATGATCTACACCGCGCAGCGTGTGTTGGAGATCGCCAGGGAAGAATGCCCGAATGCCGTGACGGTCCTTGGCGGTATCCACGGGACCTTCATGTTTCAGCAAGTGCTGGGCGAAGCGCCCTGGATCGACGTCATCGTGCGCGGCGAGGGCGAAGCCATTACCCTGAACCTGATGCGTTGCATCGACGAAGGTCGCTGGCCGAGCGAGCGCGAGACGATCAAAGGGATTGCCTATCTGGACGAGAACGAGAAGGTCATCGCCACCCCCACCGAGCCCTCCATCAAGGACGTGGACTCCATCTGGCCGGACTGGAGCATCCTGGAGTGGAAGAAGTACATCTACATCCCGCTCGGCGTGCCGGTCGCCACGCCAAACATGGCGCGCGGTTGCCCCTTCACCTGCAGTTTCTGCTCGCAATGGAAGTTCTGGCGCGACTATCGTGTGCGCGACGCTAAACAGATGGTCGATGAGATCGAAGAACTGGTGAAGGTGCATGGCGTCGGCTTCTTCATCCTGGCCGACGAAGAGCCGCAGATCAACAAGGCCAAGTTTGTCGAGTTCTGCCAGGAACTGATCGACCGCGACCTTGGCATCCATTGGGGTATCAACACCCGCGTGACGGACGTGATGCGCGACGAGGATCTGCTGCCCTTCTACCGCAAGGCCGGCTTGGTTCACATCTCGCTCGGCACCGAAGCCGCTGCTCAGCTCAACCTCGATCGCTTCGTCAAGGAAACCACGATCGAGCAGAACAAGCGCGCCATCCAGCTTCTGCAGCAGAACGGCATCGTCACCGAG
Organism: Thiohalocapsa sp.; assembly: GCA_049670525.1. Lineage (GTDB taxonomy): Bacteria > Pseudomonadota > Gammaproteobacteria > Chromatiales > Chromatiaceae > Thiohalocapsa. Next base: position 14,195 of record JBATTL010000135.1, read on the forward strand.
GCGCAGTTCATCGTCGGTCTTGAGAACGAGACCCGCGAAACGCTCGAGGAGACCTATCGAATGGTCATGGACTGGGGCGCCGACATGGCCAACTGGTCGATGTACACCCCCTGGCCCTTCTCCGATATGTTCGCCGAGATGGGCGACAAGGTCGAGGTCTTCGACTATTCGAAGTACAACTTCGTCTCGCCGATCATGAAGCCCGACAACATTGACCGCGCCGAGCTGCTGGACGGCGTCATGGCTAACTATCGGCGCTTTTACATGAAGCGGATGTTCTTCCAGTATCCCTGGGTCAAAGATCCCTTCCGCCGTCGTTATCTGCTCGGCTGCATCAAGGCCTTCCTCAAGAGCGCCTGGGAGCGTCGCTTCTATCAGTTAGTCAAGCAAAACTACTGGGGTCCGCTGTTCAAGAAGCTCATCAGGTTCGATTACGACAAGAGCAA